>CAYWND010000001.1:0-37844 GCA_964459085.1 uncultured Oceanibium sp.
TGATCGTCCTGCAACCCGCTTAGCGAAGAACATCCGCAAAGGAAGACCCGCATGAGTACCTACGACCATATCATCGCATGGATCTACGCCACGATCGGCCCGACCATTTTCGGCGCCTTTCTGGGTTCGCTTTCCATGACGATCTTCCGTCGCCATTCCTGGCGCGAGGCCGTGCCGTCGGTGATCGCGGCTTTGGCTCTGGCCATGGTGTTCGGGCCGCTGCTGGCCGTGGGTGTATCCAAATGGACAGGCGTCGAGGGCGACGTCGCGCTTTCAGCCGCTGCTGCTGTGATCGCGCTCCTGGGGCGCGATGGGGTCCTGGCGCTTGTCCACAAGTATATAGGGCTCAAGAAATGATCGAAATCCTGGTTGATGGATCTCGCCTGTTGCTGCTGGGGGCCTCCCTCGCCGGCGTGATCGTATTGGCATCTGAGCGTCGCTTCGCAGCCATCTTTCATGCGGCGACGTTCCTCGGGCTTTTGGGGTTCCTGGTCTTCGGCTTCCAGTCATCCGGAACCCCGGCCTTTGTCCTGCTGGCAAACATCGGCACGACCGGCGTCATCGGGTCGGTGCTCGCACAAGAGTTCAAGAAGGAGAGACTGAAATGAAGATCGCGATCGTCGTCGGGCACAACAGCGTTAGCAAGGGGGCATATCGATCGATCGACGGTGTGCCCGAATTCACCTGGAACGCTGATCTGGCGGAAATGATCCGGGACCACGACCCGGCGCGCATCAAAGTGTTTCATCGCTTGCGGATCCGAGGCGGCTACAGCGCCGAGGTTGACCGCGTCTATGGCCAGGTCAACGACTGGAATGCGACATGCTCGATCGAGCTGCACTTCAACGGGTTCGCCGGACCCGCAGAAGGGTGCCTTACGCTGAGCTCGGGCACGCCAAGGTCGTTCGCTTTGGCACGCGAGGTCCAGCGTCGAATGCTCGCGGTGATGGGAAACGAAGATGATGGCATCGAGGTCCGTCGCCGTCACGATCGTGGCGGGCGTTCGCTCTGGCAGGGCAGATCGCCCGCGATCATGACCGAACCTTACTTCGCCGGGAACGACCGTTATTGCCAGATCGCGGACCACTACAAGGACGAGCTGGCCGAGGCCATCTATCGCGGCGCTGTTGCGTTTCACAAGAAGGAGGAGAGCAGATGAACACGACTATCAATAAGGCCATCGTATCCATTATCGGGGGCATTCTGACCTTGCTTGGGGAATTCGGGATTGATCCCAATATCCCCGATGGACTGGTGTCGGCCGCCGGCACGATGCTGACCGCTGTCTTTGTCTATTTGGTTCCGAACAAGAAGCCAGAGGAACCGCCCGCGACGACCATGTCGCCCTGGCCGATCGGGATCCTTGCCGGACTATTATTTTTCCTGGGCGCGTGTTCGAGCCTGGAAGATCTGACGCCCGACGAACAGGCGTTGGTCGAGCAGGAGATCGCGTTTGCCGTAGGGGAGATCCAGGAGGTCACCGACGGAGCGGTTTCGCTGGGGCCGAAAGGGAGAAGGAACCTGCGGATCGCCTGTTCGGTCACCCGGACCGGCGCCATCCTGACTGGCAACGTCGCGGTTCTGGAGCCGATCAGCACTGCCTGCGACTTCGCGGATCTGTTTGACGATACAAAAGTCCCCTAGCTCACTACGGTGTAATGAAATTTTGCTAACTCGTTGAAATTACTCGTCTTGATCTTGACTTCTAATCAGCAGGCTGAGGGTTCGAGTCCTTCCGGGGTCGCCACCTTTACAACGGGTTAGCTTCTTTTTGGGTCCGACGTCCGACTGCCGTCCGACTGCGTCCGAGTCGGACGCTGTCACTGGCCTGATCTGCAGTAGCTGGGCGAGTTTCGCCTGAGATAGGTAGCCTGGAGGGATCATTGGGCTGCCTCGTCTGCCGCAACCACCACGTCATAGGCCACCCGGTACTGCATTCGGTTGTAGAGGGCGCATAACAGTTTTCGCATCGGCAGATCTGCAAGGGTTTCTTTGACGATCTCTGGACGCTCGCCGCGATTATAGTTGCGCTTGCGAAATGCCCGTGCTTCCGACAGCGTTGGGAATGCGTTCTTCTCGCCCAGGTAGGTGTCTCTGATAGTGTAAATAACCGGCATCTTGGCGTCCCCTAAATTCAATCTCTATCCCTACACGCTTCGCCGAAGGCGGCGCCGCAGACCATGCATTCCATATTTTGGGGATCCCCGTCGCCACTCTCACAGCGTTTGCGGTGAAACCAAGGGTCGTACTCAGCCAGCGGCCCTTTTTCATCCTTGTCGCTAGTGATGCGCCATCCCTCCTGGGCCACGGTCTCCGAGATCGGAACCTGCCCAAACCTGGTCGGCCGACCCTTTGACTGATCTAGCAAGTGCGAGTTGGCACTCATCTCAATCATTAGGTCATTCAGCCGATCTGGGTGGATGATCAGGCGCAGGTCATCAAAGTTTTCGCCGGCCTCCTGCTGGTGCATAATCTCCGTGCAAATGTCTTCGTACATCGACATTCGTTTCAGGCCTCCTCTTGCTCCTTCGCCTTCGTTATATCCACGCGAATGATCTTTCCTGCGCCGCCCGTGGCGTTCAGAAACATCCGTTCGATGTCTTCTTTGCTCATGCCTCTGGTCGGGATCACGTTGTTGTATGTCGCAACAGCAATCGCATTGACCTTCGCGCCGATCTCGGTCGGGCAAACCGTCCCAACCACGATCTGGCCTTCATCATCAGCGTAAGCGTATCCGGTTGCTGATTTCATGGCCGGAACGCCCGCTTTTTCTTGAGGCTGGGCAGCCCTTTGGTGTCGTCGCGGATCAGCCCACCTTTCTCGAGATGCTGCTGAATGCCTGGTGGGAACCTCCCCCACGTCGATTTCTTCGGCCGGATCCAGCGCACAGCTGGTGTTCCGAGCAGCTGCTGGGGGATGTTGTACATCATGGATTTTGCCAGCGCCCCACAGTTCAGGCATCCGGTCATGAAAGGCGTAACGCCTTCTTCGCAATCCAGGGTCACAAAGCCGTGTCCGCAGTGCTCGCAGATGTAAACGTTCTTCTTGCCATTAAACCCCTGCATCGCGCGCCTCCGCCCGCTTTGCCCGGCGATCCATCCGCTCGATCTCGGCGACGATCAGCGCCCCTGCGCGAATCAGATCCCGCCGTCGGGTCTTTGGCTTCCACCAGGCGTACCTGTCCCAGCTGGCCGGAAAGATGTATTCGAGCAAGTTCACCGAGTGACGGGGCGGCATCGCGTACAGCGCAGCGACTGTGGCCATTTCTCCACGGATGTGCTGATCGTCATGGTCTGTCGTCCAGCCTTCCTCCTGGATCTGCCGGCGTCGTTCCGCGGCGATTTCGTCGATTGGTGTCAAGTACTACTCTCCTCTACTCGGCCGCTATATGCCGCCATCACCATTTTTGCTGTCACGCCAAAGCGCGCGCCGGTTTCGGTCCTTGTCACGACCACTGTTCCTCGGTCGGTATGTTGGTGGACGGTTCCGGTGTGAACCTGGTCGCCGGAATAGACCCACTTGATCGTCGAGCCCGAGGGGAACGCAGCGGCAAGGGCGCCCGCGATGTCCCGTTCAGCGTCCAGCTTCGCGTGCACGGCATTGTCCCAATCGGCGATCGCGTCTCGCAGCTGCGTCAGCTTCGCGTCGATCGATGTCTGCATCGATCCATTCCTTTCCTTCTGAAACCGTGGCCACCTCAGCCACCTTGATGCCGTCGTCGATCACGACCCAGCGGCCCTTGCGCTCGCAATCGGGGTCGATGAAGTACCCGCGGTACTCCCAGCTGCCCATGGCCGCTTTGTGCGCTGTGTGCTTCATCGTGTGGTCCAGATCGCCAGGGCGTCTGCGTTTTTCTCAGCCGAGCTTTGGAGGCGCATGCGGCGGCGGGCATCCGGATCGGGTGTTTCCCCCTCTATGAGCGCGTCGCATCCATAGCCTGCTCCAACCAGGTGGGCTGCCGCATTTCGTGCGGCGTTGACGCCGTGCTTGCCGGTGACTTCTGGCGCGAACCTTTCGGGATCGGCGACCATTCCGCATTTGTGGCCCGGCCGTGCCGGGAGTAGCGCCGGACACGGTCCGTCCGGACCACGTCCCAGCACCATTTGTCCTAGCGGGCAAATCTGATCCATGCAGCAGAGCCCGCAATTGTTGCAGGGGCTGCCGTATGGTGGCTTCACGATCATCCTGCCCCCCGCTTTTTCGGCCGCTGCACGGCATCGATCGCCCAATCGGCTGTCTCGGCCGTGGGCGGGTTGTAGACCTGGCTTAGCTCGTCGCTGCGGTCAGAGATGTTGCCGAGCGCGTCGGCCCGGGCGCGCGCGTCAGCGCCGCCCAGACGGGCGTTGTGGCTGAATGTGCGTCGGAGATCCCGAAACTGCGCCGAGGCTGCTGACGGGCGCTGTGCGGCCGCCTGTGCGCGCACCTGGCCATACGCCTTGGCGAACATATCCGCGGTATAGGGCCGGCCGGTCCGCTCATAGAGCAGCAGCCAATCCTCGCCTTCGGCGGGGACGCGCTCGACAAACTGGCGGATCACCAGGAGCGTTTCGTCGCGCAGCTTGAGGTTCATGACCGTGCCGCGTTTCGACTGCTGGAAGATCCAGCGGCCTGGCACCCTGTGGAAGTCGCGGATCCGCGCGCTGATGATGTCTTCTTTGCGCTGGCCCTGGAACATTGCCAGCATCAGGCCGGCGTGGACCGAGGGCAGCTGCAGATCGATCGCGGCGCGCTCGAGGGCGTCGAATTCTTCCCAGCTGACCAGGCGCTGCCGACGTGGCGGGCTCTGGACCCGGACCGCCTGGCAGGGATTGGCCTCGATCCATTCGCGGCGGGCGGCATAACTCAGCAGGATCGACATGTGCCGAAGCCGCGCGGACGCCACAAACAGCGAGTGTTCGCGGTACAGGCTTTCATACCATTCCACCATCATCCCGCGGGTCAGGTCGATCACCAGGGCGTCGCCCCACTTGTCATCGATCTGTTTGAAGAACCCGCGATAGGTGCGTTTGGTGTTTGGTTTCAGCTTCGCGAAGTCCGGGCTGGCAGTGAACAGGTCGATCAGCGCGGAAATGGTACGGCCGCCTGGGCGCGACGCTTTGACGGTCTCGCCGTCCCTCGCCAGCGCCACACGCTTGTTCAGCTTTTCGGCTTCGCGTAGCGACCAGGTCGGCTTGCTTGGGGCCAGCTCGACCGGCTCGAACCCCAGGGCGCGCACGGCGGTTTCGGGTTCCCACCAGATCCGCCAGGTGCCGTTCTTGCGTCGCCTTTGGCGCAGCCGCGGGATCTTGTCGCTGATCGGTGGCCGGCTCATGCGGATTGCGCCCGCTTCATCAAGGCGGCGCGCCGCGCGGAGGCCTCGGCCGAGGTGCTGGCCATGGCCTCGGGCGCCTGATCGTCAGTCTGATAGCCGCTGAGATTGTCGCGCCAGCGGGTTACTTCATCCCGGCGCCAATAACGGGCCTGGCGCATCAGCGGAACCGGTGGCGGGAAGCCGTGTTCCGTCTCGAGGCGATGGCGCTGGCGGGAAAACTCGAGCGGGTCGCCGTATCCGAGTTCTTTCGCGACCTGGTCGCGTGTGATGAAAATGCTATCGGACATGGAGAGATCTTTCTATGACTTGCTGCAGCCGACACACATCGGCATGAAAAGGTCCGGTTGTTTAGGGTTCTTACGAGGCGCTGATTGGCCCCAGCCAAAGCCGTGCAGGCTGAATGCTTCCGCCTCGAGATCGTCCAGGCGCTTACCCCAACCGGGGTCGTAGGCCGCCGCCTCAAGTCTCTCAGCAGCAGTCTGCATGGTGCCACACATGCATTCACCGGATCGACACAAAGCCTGGGCAACTGGACTGAGCGGCACGTTGCGCGTGCGCAAGTATTCGTCGCGCATTTCTGCCGACCAATCGTGCATCAGGTTGAACCAGATATTCATTGGCGCGGCAGGATCTTGTCTGGCGCGGCGCAGGTGTGTTTTCCGGTTGGTGCTCTCGGCTTTGAATGCGCCGTTCAATAGCAGCACTGGCGTATTACGCTTGCCCCTTCTTAGCTCAGACGAGATCACCTTGCGAAAGGGCTGTGCTTTTAGGATGCGGTAGGCAAAACTGTGCGCGTCGATGCCCTTTCCGAAGAAGCCTTTGCGCAGCACGTAGTCCTGATATGCGTCGCCCGCGTCGGCAACAGCCAGCGGGGCGTCAGTGCCATAATTTGCTGTAACGTAGTCCGTCGCTCCTTGCAGGCCGCAGCCAGTTCTCCCGTGGATTGTTAGTGTGATAGGAAGGCCAAGCTCCAATGCTAGAGCGTGACAAGCGGCACTATCATGCCCGCCCGAAACCATCGTTACGATTGCCTTTGGCTGATACCATTCAATCGCAGTTCGCGCGTAGAACGCTGATTGCGAGATCGCTTGTTCGAGCGTGTCTGGCGGACGGTCAAAGTTCATTCATACGACCCCAAGTTGGCGCACGGGCTGCCGTCGTGCGCTGATGTCTGAGGATGGCCGGCGCGTCAGTGTGGCAAGAGAGACGGGCAGCCGCCGGCGTTCGAATTCAGATCTTTGGGGCCGCGTCCATCAGGCTGCGGGCCAGATCGACCATCAGCTCGCCGCGATGTTGCATTTCGGAATGGAACGTCGCGCCTCGATGTGGAGGGCGGGGTGTCATACGCCCGGCGTGGATCATCGCCAGGCCAGCTTGTGCGACCTGGGCGCACGCGAGGTTGTAGCCCCGCAGCTCGGCAGCGGTCATGCCCTGGAGCATGTCGAGTTCTGTGCGGCTCATGATGCCCCTCCACCGAAATCGATCTGGAGCACATTCGGTCCGGAAATTTCAGGCGGAAGTGCGCCGTTCTCGAGGACCTCGCGCACATAGCGCCGCAGCGCCAGCAATTCCTCCATCAGAGGTGCGCCGCACATGAAAACCAGTCGGGCACCTTCATCAGTAAGGCGCCCGTACCTGGCCTCGAGGAAAATTTCGAACAGGTGCTCGACATCGCAATCCGTGATTTCCGATGTGTGGGCGGCAGGTGGCGGATCCTTCTTTGCGGCCATCATGCGGCAGCCCCAGTATTCGCTTCTGCGGAAAGGGCTGACTGAAACAGGGCGCGCCGCGCGGCAGCATCCATGCGCGATATGCGCCGCGCGGCGGCCAGGCACTCCCGGTCGAGTGTGGCAAGTTCAGGGGGTAGGTAGCGGTTTTCGCCCACGATCCCGTCGAACATGACGCGGATGTCGAGATCTAGATAGATCGCGGCACGGACTATCTGTGCCGCTGTGAAATCAATCGCGTCTTCGGGCAGGTACCTAAGCGGTTGCGGGATGTCCAGTGCGACGTAGAAGTCCTGCCGGTTTCGCCCTAACAGCTCGCGCAAGGTCCCCAATCTGCGACCAATTGCGCGTGACAAGGCATGTTTCGAATGGGTTTGCATCACGGTTCTCCATTGCTTCACATGGAACAATGGTACCGTTTATCGGTATCGTCAAGCGGTATGCGCTAAATTTTAGCTATCCTTGAGCAGTAAGACCAGCAGTCGCTTTCCAAGATAGGTGTAGATAAACTGCCCGGCGATCGCGACACCAAGGGTCAGCTCATTCACCTCGAGGCTGGGCAGGGCCACCTTTGTGGTGACATATATCAGCGGAATGTAACTCAGCCAGATCCAGATCGCGGCGCGGTCGGCAAGCTCATAATTGGTCGTGTTCTTCGACATCTGCACGTTCCCTCCAACTCCTGAGAACAACGCCCTTTATGACGACGCGCTCATTGTCGACAATCTCTGGCTTGCTGCGCCTGTGCGTTGCTGCCGCAGTAAGAAGATATGGCGGTTCGAACTGACGGAAGACTGTTTGAGCTGTTCCGGATTTCCAGTCGTATATTTGCGCGATGACTGCATCTCCACCCTTAGGGGTTGCCGAGCCATCAAGCAGAAAATAGTCCCCTGGTTTGTATCCCGCCAGAACCATTTCGGTGGTCTCAACGCACCATGTCGTCTGGTTACTGTCTTCTATAGCCTTTGTGGGGAACTCGATTTCGACCGGCCGCACTTCATATGCCGCCTGGCCCTCGCCAAGACCTGCTTGGTGAATAGGATCCGTCTCGCCTTCCAGCGGCGCGGCCATACCAGCCCTTCGAAGAAGCTCGCCAGGCGGCACACGAAGCACCTTCGCCAAGATGCGCGCCTCGGCGATCCGCAGTTCTTGCGTTCCCGCGTAGACGCGGGTCATGAATGTCGGGGACTTTCCAAGAAGGGCGGCAGCCTCGGCTTGTGTGACACCTATTTCGCGGTGCCGATTTTTGAACCATTCGCTATCCATGACCAGTATCTGGTCATTTTGACCACCGTTAGGAATAGCCAATATCGTGTGTTTCGGTATTGACAGATACCGATATATGGTAGTAGTGCGCAATTATGGCTCAAGTTGCGCTTACCCCCGTCGATCTGCTGAAACTGGTTTTCGGATCAGAAGCTGAAATTGCCGAGATTTGCGGCCTGTCCAGGGCCCAAACGCCGCGGCGCTGGGATCGTGTCCCACAGGCGTATTTCGAGGTCCTTGTCGAGGCCAGCCGCACGAAAGGCAGCTTTCCGATCACATATGAAATGCTGGTCCGCGGGGCGACGATTACTGTGTCTGCCCCCGTCGAGATTGCTGCGCAATGACCTGGCTTTCCCTCAATCCGTGCATTGCCCAACTGCTTGCGGGCGTTCCTGCCTGGATCGCACGGATCAAACTGCGCGCGCCCAACCCGCGCGCGCCCTTTTATTCGGTTTCGCTCGCCCTTGATCTGCCTCACACTCAGGTCGGCCCGAGCGAAACGCGGGATCCCGTTGATCGGTTCGGGATCCCGCATCCAGCCACCCTGGATTTTGCTGCATTCATCCAGGGTGGTTTTGCCGCACCCCGCCGTCCGGTCCCCCCACCGGATCGGCCGACATCCTTGGCGGGGTGCGGCATATGAAATCCGACGCATCATTCGCCCTGGCCCAGGCCATCGCCTGCGCGCGCAACGCGCGGATCGGCCGGTGCCGCGACATCGATGTTGTCCAGCTGCTGTCATCCGTCCTGGCCTATGCCCCGGAACACCAGGCCTTGCGCCTGGCTGTTCTCGATTTCGTGCATGGGCGCGAGCGCGATGCCGCCGCGGCCGGCGCCCAGCTCGAGACCCGTGTCCTGGATCTCTGGCCGGGCGCCAGTGACGCCGTACCCCAAACCCACGACTGGCAGGAAAGGGCCGATCTGCGATGACGGAAGTATCGAAGATCACGACCAGCATGTTTGACCAGGCACTGCTTGCGATCGCGCAGCGCATGGCCGCCGACTACACGTTTCAGGCCGACCTGGTGCGCATGGAGCTGGATCTGCTGCGCGACATCCTCCCACGGGTTTCGCGGGACAATCGCTATATCGGCCCGATCGCCGACGCCTGCGATTGGCTGCTGGAAAACCCGTCTCGCAAGGCTGACAGCACCGGCTTCAACGGCTGGGCGCGAGGCATGTACGAGCTGCGCGCCGCGGTTGTTGTGCACGCCCAGGCGCGGGCTGCCAACGTGATCGATCAATTGCAATCGACTGGCGAGCTGCCATCGCCGGTCCCGGAAACAGGAGATGCGGCATGAACAAGGGAATTGCCCGGGCGATCGACATTCTGAAATCCGAACGCCAGACGCTGAGTGATGCGATCGACGCAATGATGATTGATCTCGATGGGCTGGATCGTGCGATTGGCGCCCTGTCGTATCTGTCACCGAATGAGGACAGCCCCGACCAGGTCGAGGATGGCGAGGAGGCGGCGAATGGGACCGCCGATGGCTGCAACACGGGGATGGAAGATGCCCCCGTCACGTCAGATGAGGGGGATACCGAGGATGCAGACGACATCCTGGACTTGCCGCGATGTGAGCAGCTGTCAGACCTGGGCGAGGCAGAGTGGGAAGCGTGTTACGAGGCCTGGCAGACCGGCGCTAGCGTATCCTGGATCTGCGAGCGGGTTCTGCCCGGCCGCTACAATCAGTTTTCGGTGGCCTTCAAGGTCTACCGCGAAACGCGCGGCGAAGATCCTGATCCGGAACAGTCCGAAAAGCCTGCAGTCAAGGATCCGGATCGCAATCGCGAAGACAGCGGCTGGACCTTCGCCGATGACATCCACCTGCTTGATCAGACAAAGCGGGGTGTTCGCGCCGGCAGGATCGCCGGCGACCTGGGCGGTGTCTCTGCTGAGGATGTGATGGCGCGGTTGACGCTGCTTGCTGGACCGCACCCCAAGGCTTCGTTGCTAGACAAGGTTCTCGCGGAACTCCGATTGCTGCTGGACCGCGAGAACGCGGCGATGGCCGCCGAATGAGCGATCTTGTCGCCTTCGATGAAATCGTCGAAGCGCTGAAAGCGCGGGCGCTGGATGTCGCCGAGCGCTACGCGCCTGGCGGGTATGTCGATGGCGACAAATACTGGGCCCGCAATCCCGGCCGTGACGATCGATCGATCGGCAGCTTCTGCGTCAACCTGGCCGGGGCCTACGCCGGCCGGTACCAGGATTTCGCGACCCACACCTCGGGCCTGGTTCAGAAGGGCGACATGCTCGATCTGATCCAGATCGGGCTGAACACCGACCGCAGGGGCGCGCTCGAGGAGGCCCGGGCGTTCCTGGGCCTGGCAGAGGAAACGCCGGCACAGCGACGTCTGCGCCAGCGCGAGATCGCCCGGGCCCGGGCCGATGCAGATCGCCGAAAGCGGGACCTGGCTGAAACCAAGCGCAAGCACCGTGGGCACGCACACAGGCTTTGGCTGCAGTGCCGCGCCGAGCTGCAGGATACGCCGGTCGCGGGCTACCTCGAGGGGCGCGGCCTGGTCTTCGATTGGCTGGGCCGCTTCCCGCGCTCGATCCGCTATCACCCCAGCCTGCCCTACAGTCACACCGACAAGGATACCGGTGAGATCCTCGAGGGCGAGTATCCCTGCATGGTCACCTGTTTTTACGGCCCCCCTGCAGCTGACGGCCGCCCGCAATTCTACGGTGTGCATCGGACCTGGCTGGCCCAGGATGATGCCGGTGTCTGGCGCAAGGCGCCGGTGCCCAAGCCCAAGAAGATCCTGGGCAGCCAGAAAGGCGGGTTCATTCGTCTGTGGTCCGGCATCGGCAAGCGGGGCGGCAAGGGTCCTGCCCTGGCCAAGGCTGCGATGGGTAGCCGGGTCTACATCACCGAGGGCATCGAGGACGGGCTGAGCGTCGCCCTGATCTCGCCTGCGGCCCGTGTCCTGGTCGGCATCACACTGGGCAACCTGGCCGAGATCAAGCTGCCGCCAGCGATCACCGAGGTCTACCTGGTTGCGGACAATGATCCAGGCAAGCAGGCGCAGAAGGCCCTGGCTGCGGCCGAGATGCATTTCGTGAAGCGCGGGCGCGATGTGCGCACCTGGCGCGCGCCCGCGCCCTTCAAAGACATGAACGAGTACCTGATCCACACGCTGAAATCCCAGGGGGCAGCATGACCAAGCGCAAACCAATCCTGTGTCTCGATTTTGATGGAGTGATCCACAGCTACACGAGCGGCTGGAAGGGTATTTCCACAATTCCCGATGATCCCGTGCCCGGGGCCATGGAGTTCATACTGGCGGCCCGGGAGGAGTTCACCGTCCAGATCTTCTCGTCGAGATCGGCCAGCGCCGAAGGCATTCTGGCGATGCAAGGCTGGTTGATGACGGCAATGCTTCGGCATTCCCTCGAGGGCGGCGGCCCCCATGATTTCGGCGATGAAACGATCGCGCAGGTGGTGGACAGTATCGGATTTCCAGTCACCAAGCCCCCCGCCTTTCTCACGATCGATGACCGCGCCATTCAGTTTGAAGGCACGTTCCCGGCCATCGAGAAGCTGATGATGTTCAAGCCTTGGAACAAGGCGTAGGGCGATGAACGGAACCCAGCCTGCGCCATTCCTGCTGCGACCCACCGCGGTCGAGCGGTATTTCGTGGTCCGGACCAACGTCAGCTACGCCATTGATGCCCGGCACCCGATCCATGGATCGTTTGCCATCTTCAATCCCGATCAGTGGGGCGTGATCCGCGAGATCAGCATGCATCCGGGCCTGACCCATGAGCACATCAAGCGCGACCGCGAGATCCTGCACCATGTGATCGACGCGCTGGTGCCCCAGGAAAAGCGGTTCAAGTGGTTTTCCGAGCCCCTGGGCGACATGCGGGTCAAAACCCTCGAGCAGATCGTGGGACTGGCCAACGATGCGGTGATGTCTGGCGATGCCGAAAAAGAGATCGAGCGTCGCCGGTCGAAGACCACAATGCGGCCTGTCGGAGTGATCCAATGAAGATCTATCTCGTCATCTGGACGATCAGCGGCCAGCTCGCGATCGGGCCTTTTGAACAGATGGCGATCTGCGAGGGGGCGCGGGCGAATATCGCCACCGCACTGGTCGGTGCCCGCGCCTACGCGCCCGGCATCGAGATGCCGGATCTGCGGTGCTACCCGGTGTCCCCGCCCACATTTCCACAACCCAAGGAGAAAAGCTGATGAAGGATGGAAAGCGCGCGCTGTTGCGGGAGCGATACGAGCGCGCTGCTCACCGGGTACAAACCGCCATAGCGTGTGTTCCGGAGCATCCCAACCAGACCCCGAAGCACATGCGGACGGGGATCGACATGACTAAGTCTGACATCGGCGGTTTGGCTGGGCTCTTAATTGAGAAGGGTGTTTTCACCGAAGAAGAATACGTGACCGCGTTGTGCGAAGCCGCCGAAAAGGAAGCAGACGGCTACGAGAACGAGCTGTCGATCCGGTTCGGCCGGAACATCAGGACGCGGACCTTTTACGGCAACGGAAAAGCGAACGACTGAGCAAAGAAAACCCCCGGCGGGATGGTCCGCCGGGGCAGGATTTCACAAGGGGGCGAGACGGTGCAAAGCCGCAGGCCTATCGAGCAAGTGAAAGGATCAGGTTCCCGGCCAGTCCGGGGGCCTGGTCCCTTGTTCGATCGAGCGCGTCGCCAAGCATGCGATCGGGTTGAGACATGAGCGACAACGACAACAAACCAGGCCGCCCGGACCTGCGCGTGATCCGGGATGAACTCGAGAACGCTCCACCCGTCGGCGGGCCAGATGCGCCCGACGATCCACCCCCACCCCCACCCCCGCAGGATGGGCCAAAACGCGACACGCGCGGGCGCTTCGGGGATCTCGAACGCACGCCTGGCGAGATCTATCCGGGCTGCCCTGTCAAGGCGCTCGGAGTGTCCGGTAAAGCCTGCTATTACCTCGATTATCTCAAGCGGGTGTTCGATCTTTCGAACCACACCAAGAACGACATCAGCCTGATTTTTGGCGGTCGCGAGGATCTGCTGATCGATTGGTTCCCTGCCTACGGCAAGGACGCGAAACAGCCCAACGGCTGGAAGCAGGACCACGCCCGGGCGGCGATGATATCCGCCTGCCGCGAAATGGGTGTCTGGGATCCGTTCGAACGGGTCCGGGACGTGGGTGCCTGGCCCGACAGCGATGGCGGTGCAATCCTCAACTGCGGGGATGCTGTTTGGTACCGTGGCCAGTGGCGTCAGACGGGCGAGCTCGATGGGTATATCTACCCGTCCGCGCCGCCCGTACCGCGTCCAATCCTGCCCAACGATCCGGAGGCGCCACCACGCGAGGCCGGCAGCGTCGGCCACGACGTGCTGGAGACCCTGGAAACCTGGCGCTGGCTGCGTCCGGACATCGATCCTTACCTGGCGTTCGGGTGGACCTGTGCGGCCCAGCTGGGCGGCGCGCTGGGGTGGCGGCCGATGATCTGGATCAGCGGCGACAAGGGCACTGGCAAATCGACCCTGCAGGAGCTGCTGAAATCGCTCATGGGCGGATCGTCGGCGGTCCTAGCCACATCGAACACGACCGAAGCCGGTTTGCGCCAGTATCTCGGGCACAGATCGATCCCGGTGGAGCTCGATGAGATGGAGCCAGACAGCCGGTCGGATCGCATCAAGCATATTATCCACCTGGCGCGCCAGGCGGCGTCTGGCGGCCTGGCGCTGCGCGGTGGAGCGGATCACAAGGGGCAGACCTTCGTCGTTCGGTCCTGTTTCATGTTCTCCTCGATCCTGGTGCCGCCGATGCTGGACCAGGACATCAGCCGCATGGCGCTGCTGTCGCTGTTGCCGCTCGAGCGCGGCCAGACCGCCCCAAACCCGAACCCCGAACACTGGATGAAGATCGGCCAGCTCCTGCGCGGCCGGATGCTCGACCAGTGGCACCGCCTGCACGAGACGCTGGAGCGGTACCGCGCCGCCTTGTCGGGCGTCGGTCACAGTGCGCGCAGCTGCGACCAGTTCGGCACGCTCCTGGCGATGGCGGATCTCGGGCTTTACGACGATGTGCCCGAGGTCGAGACCTGCGAGGCCTGGGCCGAAAAGCTACGCGCCGAGGTGATCCAGGAGGCCAGCGACGAGCGTTCGGATTGGGAGCGGATGCTGTGGCACCTGTTGACCCAGCCGCTGGATGTGTTCCGGTCTGGCGAGCGCAAGACGGTCAACACCTGGATCCGCGAGGCGGCGCGCCTGATCGACAGCGATACCACGGCCGAGACGGCAGACCGCGCGCTTGGCAACATCGGTTTGCGAGTGCTGGGACGCGGCGAGGAGGCACAGCTTGCCGTGGCCAATGTCAACACCGGCCTGGCTGACCTCTTTCGGGACACGCACTGGTATGCCAGCGGTGGCCAAACTGGCACCTGGTCACAGTCGGCCGCGCGCATCCCTGGCGCACGCAAGGGCAATACCCGCTTTCTCATGATGGGGTCGCGATGCACGATCTTTCCGCTGCGCTCGATCCCCGAATTTTTGGCGTCAGACGACGCGTCGCAGGGCGATAGCCCGGCGACACTTTCTCACCCCGACCCAATCGAAACTTGACCTGAGCCCGGCTATGGATCACGCTCTTTCGCCACAACCCGCGCCCCGCACCCCGCACCCCAGCGCGTATGCCAAAAAGCGCGCACGGGTCAGGGGTTTCAACTCAAGGGCGAAAAGGTGCAACGGTTTTGGACACCGTTGCACCTGTGTTGCACCTACCGTTGCAGTGATTTCGCTGCAAGATCAACGGGTTACGGGGAGGTGCAACGGTGCAACGCAAAATAGGGGGTTCTCGCGTATGCGTGCGCCTACGCGCGCGCGCGCGCACGGACCTACCTACCGTTGCACCGTTGCACCGTTGCACTTAACCTTTAACCCATTGATATATATCAAAAAAGAGGTGCAACGGTGGTGCAACGGTCACCGTCCGACCGTTGCACCTGACCGTTGCACCTCCCCGTCGATCCTGCCTAACACCCTGAAAACAATAAACAATCGGGGTTCAATCCATGCCTGAGCGGGATCAGAACCAGTTTGCGGCCATGGCGGCCGAGATTGCGGACCGTGTCGACGAGGCGCGCACCGTCGGTGAACAGCTGACATTCCTGCCCGATGCCGATGGCCAGGGCGGCAAGGTCGTGCCCGACGAAAAGCGCGGTCCTGGGCGGCCGAGCGGGTCGAAGAACAAGACCGACAGCGCGCTGCGCGCCTGGCTGGCGCACAACGGCTACCGGATGCCCGAAGATCAGCTGGTTCGGATCGCTGGCCTGGCCAGCTCGGACGATGTGCTGATCCAGGCGATGGCCGAGACCGAGCAGGTCCTGGCCTGGGCGACCGGCAGCGCCAATCGCGGCGGCGATGCCCTGGGCAAGCGGCTCGAGACCTTCTTCCGGATCTACACATCGAAGATCCGTGCGCTCGAGGCGCTGCTGCCCTACGGCATGGTCAAGGCGACGCCCGACGTCCAGGTCAACCAGGCTGTCCAGGTCGTGGTGCCGCAGGTTCAGCCGATGCCTGGCGCGCCTCGGATGGCGTCCGATTTCGCGCCGCCGCCGATGCCCGGAGAAACGCTGCAAAATCAACAGGTTATCGACGCGCCGCCAGCGCAGTCGGACGATGAAAGTCGGACGGAATGACTAAGCCATTGATACAACAGGGCAAAATCACTGTCGGTCTGCTGATCGGAAATCAGTTGCCCCACCCCCCCAAATCGCGCCTGGCAGGCTGTCTCGCGCGAGGGACAGGGGGGGGGACCGATCGGGCCTCGCCCCCTCTGCCCCCCGCACAGAGGCCATACCGACTTTTGGGGAGGGCCTGCTGATGGCCAGTTGGGCGCCGCAACTGGGTTCCGCCGTCTGGGGTTGGGGGTTTGGGCTGGCAGTTGCCCTAAGCGCCCCGCGTCAGGGTATGGGTGGTGGTGCTGTCGAACAGGTCTATGCCACCCATGAGGCGGGGCATGTGTTCGATCTCCAGAGTTCGGATTTCGCGACCGGTGATGATCTGCCCCACGAGGAAAGCCTAAGCTTCCCGGGTCCGGTTTCGCAAGCGTTTTATCTGGACGATGCCCGGATCTGCGGGATCCAGGGGCCGGTGGGCGGTGGGAAAACAACCACCCTGCTCTACAAGGCGCTGCGTCGGGCGCGCATGATGCCCAGGTCGGTGATCGACGGCCGGCGGCACTACAAGCTGGTGGCCGTGCGCCACACCTATCGGCAGCTGTGGACCACGACGATCCCGTCCTACCTCAAGGTCTTCTCGCGCGAGCTCGGGGATTGGTCGGGCGGGCGCGGAAACCCGGTCACGCACACCATCATCTTCAACGATGACTATGGCGAGATCGTCTTCACGGTCGAGTTTCTGGCCTTCGGCGACGATGTCGTCAATTCGATGCGCGGGATCGAGTGCACGGACATGTGGCTGAGCGAGGCCGATACGATGCCCAGCGAGGTCGTGACCAACGGCATTACCAGGGTCAACCGCTGGCCGGACAAGAAGCACTGGGTCGGCTATCCGATCGCGCTGCAGAGCTACAGCCAGATCATGTGCGATTTCAACGCGCCCGAAGACGAGGACAACTATACCTATCGGGTGTTCCATGACGCTGAGGAGCGAAAAAAAGTCGAGCGCGAGATCAACCGGCAAATGCCCGAAGGGGCCGAGCCGATCCGGATTACCTTCCACAATCAGCCAGGCGCGCGCGAACCAGGCGCTGAAAACCTGCACAACCTGAAACCGGGCTACTACGAGGCCCAGGTCGCGCTGATGAAGCTTGAAGGCCGCGGCGATCAGATCGCGCGCCTGGTCGATAACAAGATCACCCCGCAGAAGGTCGGGGATCCCGTGTTCCGGCGGGAGTGGAACCGGGCGATCCATGTGGCTGGCGCTGATTTCGCGCCGGATCCGGCGCGATCGCTGCTGATCGGGCTGGATCAGGGGCTGTTGGGCGCGGCTGTGATCGCCCAGTTCGAGCCTCCGATGCACTGGTCGATATTTGCCGAGATGATGTTCCCGTCCGAGCGGCTGCTGGCGCGGGAATTTGGGGCCCGGCTGTCAGATCTGCTGGATGAGCTCTTTCCGGGGTTTCATGTCGAGGGTGCCTGGGCGGACATGGCCGGCGAGCATGGATCGTCCACCTCTGCCGACGAAAACGATACCTGGAACCGGCTGGTGGCCAAGACGGCCGGGATCCGGGTGCGGCCGCAGCGGATCGGCACGAACCGGATCCAGCCGCGCCTTGAGGCGGTGCGCGCGCCGCTCGAGTACATCCATGCCGGCAAGCCCGGGTTCCAGGTGCACCCGCGCTGCAAGTATCTGATCCGCGGGATGGAAGCCCGGTACGTCTGGACCGAGGAGATCAACCGCCGCGGCGACAAGGTGAAAGTCCCCGAAAAGCAGTATGTCGAGGCGAACGTCCTCGATGCCACCCAGTATCTGCTGCTGAGCAAGGTGCGCGGCGACGGCACCAGCCCGGGCAGCTTCACCCGACCTGTAATTTCGGCGCCCCGTGGCGCGCCGCCGGCCAAGCTGCCGGATCCCTACCGCCACGACATCCTGAACCCCTATGGAGGACAACATGACTGGTAAAAAACACACCGTGGCATCCCTGGCGGCGCGTATCGCTATGATGGAAGCGCAGCTGGAGAGCATAGGCGCACCGTCGGTGGCCGTTGAGGCCGCACCCGCCGTCGGCGAGCTCGAGGAGTATGACCCGGGCAAACTCGAGGCGGCAATCCAGGTGATCGATGCGGGGATCCATGGCAACATCGATGCGCTGGCAGAGCAGCTGCAAGGCGATTTCGGCCTCGAGCATGACTTCAACCCGGAAACGGGCCAGGCCGATAACCCGTGGATCACAGTCAAGATGCTGGGGCTCGAGGCGCAGGGGCTGAAAACGCTCTATGGCGCGATCGACAACTGGCGGAAGTGCGCCCGTCGGACCCTTTCGGCGATCGCGGCTTAGCCAACGGATGCGCGACAGGATCTATATCGGCCGGTTCGACCAGAGCGACGCGCTGCGCATCTTTCGCAACCTCGATCATGAAGACATGATGGAGGTGATCGTGATGCGCGGCGAGCCGTATGACCCGTTGGGTCAGCTGGTCGAATGGTCGCTGGCCGCACAGGTGTCGATCTCCAGCCATGTCGCATCCATTCAGCGCGGCGGCCGGCTGGTGCCCTTCGCGGTCATGAACCTGGCGCGCACTGGCCATCCCGCTGTCGCTGAGGCGGCGTTTCTGAGCTGTTCGCACCGGGCTTTTGCATGGCCGCTGCGGCGCCTGGCGCTGCAGATCCGGGACGAGCTGCCCGGGCTGGCCGAACGGCAAGGGCTTACACGCATCGAGGCGCGCTGCGCCATGCATCACCCCACGGCCGAGCGGTTGCTGTCGGCCCTGGGATTTCGCCGCGAGGCCGAGTTGCCCGGGTACCGGCGAGAGACCTGCCTTCAATACGCCTGGACAGCCCAGGCCACCCCCAGTTCAGAGGACAATTGACATGGGAGTTTTTAGCAAACCCAAGGCGCAGCCTGCGGCGCTGATCCCTGCCGGTGACGCAGGTCAAGCGCAGCGCCAGGCGGGCCTTGAGGCCGCACTGCGCCGCCGGCGGCGCGGTGTTGCCGCCGACATCCTGACATCGCCTGTCGGGATCCCTGCGCAGTCCAAGATGGGGGAGACGTCCTGATGCCCGCGCTCCTGCAACACGAGGCCGCGAAGCTGGCGCAGGAGCGCTGGCAGGACGGCAAGAACGAACGATCCCACCATGAGCAGGACTGGGAGGAGCTGGCCGTCTACATGCGCGGTCCCAGCCGCGGCGGCTTTGTCTCGGCCGAGCCTGGGCGGGATCGAAACATCAAGGCTCTGACCAGTGCGCCGATCATCGCCCAGATGAACTTTTCGGCCGGCCTCTATGGCACGCTGGTCAATCCGGCCAACAAATGGATGGGCCTCGAGCTGGGCGGCTATGGGTCCGACAAATCGCAGGACGTGCGCGAATGGGAGGCCCTGGCCTCGCGGGTGATCCTGAACAGCTTCAAGCCGGCGATCTCGCCCTTCTACAGCCAGGTGATGCCGCTTTTTCACGACATCTCGACCTTTGGTAACGCCTGCGACTATGACGAGCTCGAGCCCGGAACGCGTCGGATCATGGATGTGACGCTGAGCTTGGCCGAGGTGGTGTATTTCATCGATGCCTTTGGCCGGGTGGTCGAGCTGGTGCGCCGCATGATGCTGAAACCGGCCCAGGCGGCCGATTGGATGGGTTACGAGAACCTGCCGCCCAAGCTGCAGGAGAAGGCCCAGGCCCGATCGCAGGACAAGCACGCGTTTTTCCAGCATGTCGGCCGCAATCGCGAGTACGAAGCGCGCGCCCTGGGGCCTAATGGTCGGCGCTATTTCAGCCGGATCTGCACCGAGGTCGAGAACGCCCTGATCCGGACACGGGGTTATGACGAAATGCCGTTCCGGACGCCGCGCTGGGACGTCGATACCGGCCAGACCTATGGCTATGGACCCGGGTCGGTCGCCCTGCCCGATGGGCGGATCGCGACGCGGATGGACGATGCCGTGATCCGCAGCGCGCAGTTCAATGCGGATCCCGTAAAGCTGGCCCCCGATCGCGAGGTTTGGCCGCATACCGGCGTCTGGCGCCCGGGCTCGACCATTTATGGCGCGGTCAACGCCCAGGGCAACGCGATGATCCGCACGATCGAGAAATCGCCAGGGGTCGGGCTGACCCAGGAGCAGTATGCGCAGCGGATCGAGAACGTGAAGGATGCGTTTTTCTCGAACCTCATGCAGCTGGCCGGCCGGTCAGGCATGTCAGCCACGGAAGTGATCGAACGGCAGGAGGAAAAGCTGCGCCTGATGGCCCCCAATATCGGGCGGATCCAGGACGAGTACCTATCGCCCAAGATCGCGCGACGGTTCCAGCTGCTGTGGCGTGCCGGGCAGATCCCGCCACCACCCGAGGGGGCGAAGGGCCGGCCGATGAACATCGTTTATCAATCCGGCGCGTCGATGGCACAGAAATCGGCCGAGGGTGCCGCCCTGTCGCGTCTGCTGCAGGATGTGACGCCGCTGGTGCAGATGGATCCCGAAGGCAAGGGGCGCAGGATCCTGGATCGGATCAACGCAGACGACATGCTCGAGGCCTTCCAGGAGGCGCGTGGCGCGGATCCACGTGTCCTGCGATCGCGCCAGGACGCCGACCAGGCCGCCGAGGCGCGCCAGCCGCAGCAAGATCTGGCGGCCGGCATCGATCTGGCCCAGGGCGGTGCCCGGGCGCTGCGCGATGTGGCGGCTGCGGAGGCGGCGGCATGACAGTCGATCCGTTTGAGCGCTATGGCCAGGCCCTGCGGGAAAAGTTTGGGCTGCCTGCGGGTTGGCTTGCCGTGGCTTTCCATGTGGTGCCCGGCAAGGGGCTGGTCATTCGTGGAGCGGTCTGTCCCACAATTCAGATTGGGGTTCGGACGGGTCAGCCCAACTGGGATGCCCGGGATCGATCCACGGAATTTCTGGGCGCACTGAACAGGCAAGATCTGCAGAAACTGATGACGGAGGTGCCGGCATGATCTTTGCCCGGGCGGGCATCGTGTTTCGCCGGGCGACGGACCGTGGTGTCCGCCGCCTGGCATCGAAGCGAGCGCGGCGCTGGAACAAGGCAGTGGCGGCCGAACCGCTGCTTGCCGAGGATCTGATCGAAATGGGCAATGTGCTGAGCATGGCGCCCGTGGATCAGACCGACCGCGTGCAGATGACAGAAATCCAGATGGCCTATGACATGGGCCGTCGCGACCTGGCGCTGGAGATCCTGGCGCATATGAAGATCAGCGTTTTCGAGCTGAGCAATATGATGGAGAACGACGATGACGATTGAGCAGTATCTGTGGCAGTTTCGGCCGTTTTGGGCCCCAGCCGGCGACCCGCCGCCTGCAGACCCGCCGCCTGCAGATCCTCCCGCGGATCCGCCGCCTGCGGACCCCCCTGCAGACCCGCCGCCTGCTGATCCGCCGGCTGGTGCCTGGTGGGACGGCGAGGCCTTCAAGGAGGTGCGCGATCATGTCGTCAAATCCGGGCTGACCACCGAAGACCGGGACGATGCGCTCCTGAAAGCCATCACAATGCACAAGGGCGCCGAGACCATGCTGGGCGGCAAGGCCGAGGGCCTACTGCAGAAGCCTAAGGATGGCCAGGATCTGGGCGAGTATTTGCGCGCGAATGCTGAGACCTTTGGGATCCCTGAAAGTGCCGAGGCCTATGATCTGGGGATCGACACTGAAAACCTGCCTGCGGGTGTCGGGTACGATGCCAAGCTGGACGGTGCGGTGCGCGAGGTTGCCTTCCAGCACGGGATTGGAAATTCCGCGCTGAAAGCGCTTGCCGGCGCATATACCGAGCACCTGGCCAAAGTCGAGGACGGGATCAACACCGAATATTCCAATGCCAAAGCCGAGCTTGACCAGAAGCTGCAGGCCGATTGGGGCGATCAGTACAACGCCAAGGTCAACCTGGCACAGCGCGCGGCCCAGTTCATCGGTGAGAAGGCGGGCCTGGATAGTGCTGGGCTCGAGTTGGCGTCGCAAGCCCTGGCCGCCAAGGGGGGCGATGCCTCGACGCTGCGGATGTTCGCGGCGATCGGCGAGATGCTGGGCGAGGACACGCTGATTACCGGCGGCGCACCCCAGCACTTGGGTGGCATGACACCGGCCGAAGCCAAGGCCGAGCTGGAGCGCTTCATCAGCGCCGATGGCGACTACGGCAAGGCCGCGGCGCGAAACGACAAGAAAGAGTTGGCGCGCCTCGATCCCAAACGCGAGCAGTTGATCCGGCTGGCATCACAGGCGGCGTAGCGCCGCCGGCCTTACCGCTCAGGCAGAACGGGAAGTGCGCGGTCCAGGCCGCGCATTTTTCGTGGTGGTATCGGGATCCGCCAGTGAAAGTCCCCTAATCGGGGTCCTTGGGAGGCCGCCTGTCCGCTTGGTCCTTTTTGACCTGGCAGTAAATCAGATAGGACACGGCCAGCGCTGCTAGAGCGGCGACCATTTCGAAGAAGTTGGTGAGGACGGGGAGGTGTTCAAAGATCCACTGCATCGGGTGCGGTGCCTTCTCTTGCTAGGGTTGTGTGGTGATTTCATCGAGCTTCTCCAGAGTTATGGTATGTACGCATGAATGCATGGTAGGGGATGTACGCATGTTCTGGCTTGCCTGCTGGCCGGCCGTTTAGTGGGTAAAATATAGGGGCCGCGGCGGTCCTGCTCAAGAGCGACCCAAATTTTCTTGACAAGATCTAGCGGCGCGCCCATCCTGCCGCGCAACACCGGGTAGTCCGACATAGGGTCCGGTTGACCGCCCGAACAGGGGGCCGTTTAGCTGGCGTAACCAGCAGGGCGGGTCCGGCTCGAGCGGGTAGTCCTTCCGAAAACTCATCGACATCGTTGTTTTTTCTGGAGGGCATAATGCTCGACGTCCTGGTGGAACAGCACCACAAACTGTCCTTTTCGGCATCCGTCGATCTGGCAAACCAGCAGCTTGGATCCAAGCTGCGCATGTACTTCGATGAAAAGGCCTGCAGCGGCGAAGCGCAGACCGCATCGGAGATCATCGAAACGATCGAGGCGCAGCGGTCCACGGGCCGGCCGCGGTCGAACATCGAAAACGTGGCCAAGCGCACGCGGCGCTGGCTGATCTGGCGCGACGAGATCAAGTCGGGTCAGTATTTCGACAAGGAAGACAGCTTCCGGCAGATCGATCGCCACGACAGCGAGGTCGTCCGCGGCCACACGGCAGGCGTCAATCGTTGGGTCGATCGGATCTGCCTCGGCATGGATGCTGACGGCAACATCGATGCCGGCGGACTGCTGGGTCCGGTCAGCGAGGGCAAGCGGCCCGAGACCGGCACCGTTGCATTGCCGGCCGCCAACACGACTGACCATGGCGGCACCGGCATGACGATCGCGAAGCTGCGCGCTGCGCGCCTCAAGCTGGCAACGGATGAAAACGACCTGGACCGCATGACGGTCAACGTCGCCATCACCCCGAACCAGACCGACGACATCCTGGCGATCGTCGAGGCCGCGGGTAGCAACATCAACCTCCTGGATCAAGACGCCCTGAAATCGGGCCGGATCCCTGGCCTGATCGGGTTCCGGTTTGTGGAAACCAACCTGCTCTACAAGGACGGGAACATCCGCTCCTGTCCGGTCTGGACGCAGGACCACGTCTGCCTGGGCGTCTGGGAAGACGTCAACGGCAAGATCTGGAACGACGGCAGCGCCGACAACCTGCCCTACGCCAAGGTCTGCGCGACCATGGATGCCACCCGCAAGAAGGATGAGGGCGTCCACATCCTCGAGTGCGACGAAAGCTGATCTGACAGCAGAAAGGAGGTCACATCATGGCCATCGTCAACCAAACGTCGGATCTCTATCGCGACGAATACGGCGCGGGGCGGGTGCTGGATAGCGCCAAGGTCCGCGGCCGCAGCCGGCAGGCGACGGGGTCCGTCACCCATGCCGCAACCGACAGCGCGGGATCCAAGTATCTGCTGGCCGAGCTGCCGTCGGGCGCGATCATGGGCGCGGCCACCGCCTTCGACGTCACCAGTCTCGGCTTTGCTGATGTGCGCATCGGGACCCACGATGATCCCGCAGCCCTGGTCAGCCAGCTGCAATCGGCCGGCAACACGATCTCGCCCTTCGCCCAGTTCGATGCCAACCACGGCAAAGAGCTGTGGGAAGTGCTGGGCCTGGCGGCAAATCCAGGCGGCATGATCCGCCTCTACTTCCACGCCAACGCGAATGCGACCGGCGCGGGATCGCTGCTGTTCGAGCTGCACTGGCTCGAGTGACGACGTTGCCGGGGCGGTACGCCGCCCCGGTCCCCGATCGGTGACGGGAGAGTTGCGCTGTGGCGCTGGAAGTTAGCGAAAGCACGATAATCGCCCAGGCGTTCCGGTTGCTGGCCCAGGCCGGCATCAGTTCGTTTTCGGACACGTCGCAACAGGCGGCCGACGCGGCCGAGCAATACGGCGAGGCCCTGGGCATCTGTCTCGAGCATTCGGACTGGTCCTTTGCCCGGAATTTCGCCGAGCTTCCCGAAGTCACAACCCCTGCCCTAACCGATCCCAATCTGCCTTACGCCTACCAGCTGCCCGGCGATTGCGTGAAGCTGCGGTTCGTCTATCCCGACGGCACCAAATGGCGGGTCGATGAAACCCACCTCTGGGCCGATAGCCCGGCGCCGCTGCTGATCTTCTACACCCGAAACCTCGACAGTGAGGCAGGCATGCCGAAAAGCTTCCGCTTTGCTGTCTCGGCCAAGCTGGCCTGGGATCTGGCGCCCAAGGATGGGAAATCGTCCGCGGCGACCCAGCGGCTGGAGAAGACGTTCGAAACGGCCCTGCAGAATGCGGCCCGGAAGGACGCGCCGTTGCAATCTGCGGCGCGCTATGACGGTCAGGACATTGCCGTCAGCTCGGACTGGGCGACGGGGGCGACAGCATGAGGGCGTCGCCAGGACAGCGCGCGTTTTCCTCTGGCGAGATCTCGCCGCTGTTGCATGACCGGCCCGGATACACCCGCCACAAAACAGGGCTCGAGGCCGCGGCGGGGTTCCTGCCATTGCGCCAGGGGCCGCTTACCCGCCAGCCAGGTACGCTGCACCGGGGATCGACCGACGGCAATGCGCAATGCGTCCTGGTCCCGTTCGTCTTTGCGGAAAACGACGCGGTCGTGCTCGAGTTCACCAACTTGAAAATGCGCGTCTGGCGGTATGGCGCCTTGGTCCTGGACGGGCCCAGCCCCTACGAGCTGGTCACGCCCTATGATCTGGCCGCGCTCGGGCGCATGCAGTTCGTGCAGTCAGCCGATGTCATCTACATGGTCGATGGGCAGCTGCCCGTTCAGCGGCTGGCGCGCCTGGCCCTGGACAACTGGACGATCGGCGATGCGAGTTTCACAAACGGGCCATTTGCTGCCGGCAACACCGACAAGGCCCTGACGATCACGCCATCCGCTGAGACGGGAAGTGTGACGCTGACGGCCAGCGGCAATGTCTTCGAGGCCGGGCATGTTGGCGGACTGTTCATGCTGCAGACGCTGGATGATGACGTGCCAGGCTGGGCTGGTGGGGCTGGCGTCAGCCTTGGCGAACGGGTCCGCTATGACGGGCAAATCTATGAGCTGGTGAGCGGAAACAACACCGGCGAAAACCCCCCGATCCACGCCGAGGGCGAGATCGCCTATGGCGGGACCGGAGATCCGGTCTGGCGATATCTTTCAGACGATCTTGGGATCGTCCAGATCGACACGGTCTCCAGCCCAACGAGTGCGACAGCTACGGTGGTCAAGCGGATCCCGCCAGGTGTCGCCAGCAATGGAACCTATGTCTGGGCCGAGGGGGCCTGGTCGACGAAAAACGGCTATCCATCCGCGATCGAGATCCACGATCAGCGGCATGTTCTAGCCGCAACCCCTGCCGAGCCGCGGACTGTCTGGTTTTCGACCGCGGGGGATCTGCTGGATTTTCAGCCAGGCACGCTGGACGACAGCGCATTCGCCTACACGATCGGCGGCAACAGATCCGTCAACCAGGTGCTGTGGCTACTTTCGGGTGCTCGCGGCCTGCACATCGGCGCGCTTGGCGAGGAGTATTCGTCGCGGTCAACGGTTGAGAGCCAATCGCTTGGTCCGCGGACCGCGCGGTTTCTGACTGACGCGACAATCGGATCCAAAGCGGCGCAGCCGATCGCGCCGGATGGGCGGCCGGTCTTCATCAGCCGAGATGGTCGGCGTGTGTTCGAGCTGCGCTATCAGTTTTCCGAAGACAGCAACGCCCCGATCGAAATGAGCCTGCCGGCCGAGCATCTGGGCGTTGCCGGGTTTGAGCAGATCGAGTGGCAATCAGCGCCTCTGCGCCAGGCCTGGCTGCGACGTGCCAATGGCGAGCTGGCGGTGTTGGTGCACGAGCCGGCCGAGGAAGTTTTGGGCTGGGCCCCGCTTCCCGTGGCGGATGGCTTTGTCGAGACGATGTGTGTCACGCCGGCCGCCGATGGCAGTCGGGATATCCTGACGCTTTGCGTGCGCCGTGAAATCGATGGTCAAACCGTTCGCTATATCGAGGACCTGGCCCCGATCTACGGGATCGCTGCGGCCGGCACCGATATCGCTGATGCGGTACATCTCTTTGCCAGTGCCCAGGGCACGTTTGCAGATCCGGGCAATGCCACGATCACTGGTCTCGATCATCTCGAGGGCGAGGAAGTGTTCGTCTGGACAGATCTCGGCGAGCTCGGGCCGCTGACTGTATCGGGCGGGCAGATCACCGTCGAACAGCCGGTCACAAAGTACGTCGTCGGCTTGTTCGATGCGAGCCACCGCGGGGTTACGCTGGACCCCGTCACCGAAGCGCCGGATGGCTCGACGCTTGGCCGGAACAAGCGCCTGGTATCTGCAGCGATCTCGATCAGAAACACGGTCGATCTCGAGCTGGTGACAATCCAGCGGGAGGCTGGCGAGCCGGACATTTACGGCAAGCCGCTTCGCCTATCCGACCGCGCAGTCCCCAGCGACCTGGTTTCCGGTTACGCCGGCAAACTGCAGCTGCCCCTGACCACCGGGATGGCCGATCAGGTCCATGTCGAGTTTCGACCCGTCGGAGGCGCGCCAGCAACACTGACCGGGTTCACCCCAAATACCGACATCGGGGGGGTGTGAGCCATGGGAACGCTTGTTGCCGCAGGATTGAAAGGCCTCGCATCGTCGGGCGTCGGTGTCGGATTGAGCACGGCTGCGATGCTCTATACGGGCTATTCGACCTATCAGACGTCCAAGCAAAACACGGCCCATATCGCCGAGCAACGCGAGACGGAACGGCGGTTGAACTTCATCCGCGACCAGCGCACGCGCGACAAGGTGCGGCAGCAGCTGGCCACGCAGCGCGCCGAGTTGGCCAGCCGGGGGATCCAGCTCGACAGTCCCACGGCGATCATGCTGGGCCGCGATGCGGCCGAGGAGCTGGAGTTTCAGTCGGCCGCCGTCCGCCGCGGCGGCGAAGCGCGCGACCAGGAGCTATCGGCCGAACAGCGCATGGTGCAGGCGCGGGGCAAGCAAGCGCTCTTTGGGCAGGGCCTGAGCGCCGCTGGCTTTGTTCTGCAGCAGGCGCCGGATCTGTGGCCAGGCCTCTATGATGATAGTCCGCCGCAGGGGGTTTTGGCATGACCTTGCTGACGGTCCCTCAAGGTGGAACAGATCCAGGGCGCGCCGCCCGTGTCCGGGAAGTTCCCAGCGGCCTCGGACAGGCTGTCGAGCAGGTTGGCAACGCCATGATGCAGGCGGCCGACCGGATCAAGCAGGATCGCCACCGGTCGCAGCAAGCCCAGGCGCAAATCTCCATGACGTCGCAGCTGAACGATCTTCGGCTGGAGCTCGAGCAATCCGGTGATCCGGACTTCATCGATGCCGAATACGCGCGGCGCGCCGGCGAGATCCGCGAGACGGTCGTCGCCGGCGTCGATGAGCAGATCCGGGAAAATGTCGGGTTCGCCTTCGATGATCTCTCCAATCGCCACGGCTACCAGCTGGGGCGCGCGTCGATCGGCTTGCGTCAGTCGCGTGGGCGCGCCGAGCTGGATCGCTACGCCACAACGCTCCAGCAGGCCGCGCCGGGGGCCGGCGTTGATGCCAAGGCTGGCATGCTCGCACAGTACGAGGCGCAGCTTGCTCAGGCGCAGGCCCTGGGGATCATCACGCCCGAGGATGCAGAGGCGCGCCTGCAGGGGGTTCGATCAACCACAGACGAGATCGAGGCCCGGCGCCTATTGGCCGAGAACCCGGCCGGCCTTGCGGTCGCGCTCGAGGACAACGCGCGTTTTGCCAACATCCCGGGAACGACGCGCGAAGTTTTGCGACGATCGGCCTTGTCCGCAGTCGCGTCGATCGAGAGCAAAGCGGCAGCCGAAGCTGAGCGCCAGGCGGGCGAGCGCCAGGCGCAGGTTGGTGAAGATCTGCGCAACATGGTTTCGATCGCGCGCGCCGGTCGAGTGAGCGGTGACGAACATCTGCTGGAGGATCCGGAATACCAGGATCACCCGGGCTATGCCGAGGCCGCGGCCGCGGTGAAATTGCGCAACGCCCTGCCCGAGTTTGCCAGCCTTCCTGTTGGTCAGATGGACGATCTGATCCGCCAGGAGGAGGCGCGGAAAGTCACCGAAAAATTCGAGCCGCGGATCCTGGATGCCATGCGATCGGCCAGAGATGGCGCGGCCGAGGCCTGGGCGGACGACCCGATCGCAAAAGCGGCGGATATGTTTGGCGACATCGAGGGCGCAGCCCTGCCGCCCGAGCTGCCCGAATTCGATGCGTCCGACCCGACGGCCTTTGGTCAGGCTTTGGCTGCCCGCAGGCGCTATGCGCAATCGCTTGAGGTTGCCGGCTATGTGCCGCGCTCGGTGTATTTCACGAAGGCCGAGCGTCAGTCCCTGGCCGAGCTCGCGGCGATCGATGCCGCGCCGGCCGATCGCGCGGCGCTGGCCGGAACCCTGGTTTCCGTTTTTGGCCCGCAGGCCGGCGCGGTATTTCGCGAGCTCGAGGTCGATCCAGTGTTCGCGCATATGGGCGGCATGATGGTTGCCGGCGGCGATCCTCGCGTGATCCAGGAGGCCTTCGCAGGTCAGCAGGCCCTTGCCGAGAAAACCGTCGAGCTGCCCACCACCGCCAGGCGGCGTGAAACCTCCTTTGATACGCTGAACACGATCTTCGCGCCGCGTCAGACCCAGGATGGCAGGATCGTTCCAAGCGAAAAATCGGCAAGTGCGGTGCGCGCGGCTGCAGCTGCGATCTACGCGGCCCGGGCCCGCGGGATCGAGCCGGACAGCGAGGATGCAGCCGAGCTCTACGAGCAAGCCCTGCAGCAGGCTATGGGGGCGCGGCTGGGTTCGAATGGCAGTGTCATCTCGGGCGGGATCCAGACTGTCCAGGGCGTGCCGACGATCCTGCCGCCAATGGCGACTGCCGCCGCGGCCGAGCGGGCGCTGGATCTCGCTGCGACGGTCAATTCCGAGTTTCTGCGGTCGCCTGAACGCGGGGCGATGCGTCGGGGCGAACCAATGCCAAAAGTCCCAAATCCGCTGTTTGGGCAGCCGGTCTGGCAGACTGCATCGCGGACCGGGGGCGAGCCGCAGTTTCGGGGGCAGGCGATCACAGCCGATCAGATGGCCCGGATCGAGTTGCGCGCCGTTGGCAGCGATCACTACGAAATCGTGCTGCCAATCCAGGGCACAAACTACATCGCCGCCGATAGCGAAACCGGCACAGCGTTCCGGTTCAGCCTCGAGGCATTGATCGCTGAGACGGGGGCATATCTCGAATGACCTTCTTTCTCGATCAATCGCCGCTGCCCGAACCGCCCAACGATTTGCCAGGGGATCAGGATCCTGGCCTGGTCGATGGCCTGGGGGCAGCCTGGACTGCAGAGGCGATCGAAACTGACGCCTGGCACCGCCAAAACCAGGCAACCTTGGACGTGCTCGAGGAGATCGAGGCGCAGATCCCGACGCCGCTGCGGGTCGAAGATACGAGGCCTCCGAAGGTACAAGCGCGGCATGGCGGCCTCAGCGACGATCGCATCGATCGCGCACTCGAGGGCGCCGGCCTGGCCGCCGCGCGGGATCCAGGCGCATGGGGAAATTTGCCGCTCGATCGCGATCAGCTCGAGGCGGAAGTCAATCGCCGCCAGCAGGCCGAATGGGAAGACGCAATGCAAACCCTCGGCCTTTTGGGATGGGGGCGCGGCCTGGTCGAATTTACGGGTCGTGGTGCCAGGGCGATGACTGATGAAGTGTCCCTGTTGACCGCCCCGCTTGGCGGGCCCGGCAAGTCGATCCTTGGGACAGTTGTCCGCGGTGGTGTTGCCGGTGGTGCAGCTGAAAGCATGATCCTGCCGAAAATGTATGAAGTGTCCGATCGGCTCGATGTCCCAGAGCCCAATCCGCTTGCGCAGCTCGGCATGGGGATCGCCTTCGGTGGCGCCTTGGCTGGGATCTTCGATGGTGGCGCGCGGTATCTTCAGTACCTGCGCGGGCGAAAGCTCCAGGACGATGACGTCCCTGCGGGATCCGACGCGATCGAGGCCGAGGCGCAGGTTACAGCAGTTGAACGCGCGCTAGAGGACGGTGCGCCGATCTCGGCCGTCGCAGGCGGCGTGGCGGAAGTGAACCTGGTCAAGGATATCACGGCCGCGATCGATGCGGGCGAGGCCGGCGGCGACTATCGCGCGCTTTTTAATTTTTCCAACAGATCCGGTGGACCGTTTGGCGGCATCGATGTCACAACCATGACCATTGACGAGCTCCTGGCGTTTGCGGATCCGCGCGGGGCCTATGGTCAGTACGTGAAGCGGAACAACCCCCGGGGCGAGGTCGCGACCCCAATGGGGCGCTACCAGATCGTCGGATCGACGTTGCGCCGTCTCAAGAACCGATTGGGCCTGACCGGGACAGAGGTGTTCGATCGCGCCATGCAGGATCGCCTTGGTCGCGTTCTCATGGCCGATGCCGGCCTGGATCTTCACTTGTCCGGGGCAATGTCGCGTGCGGATCTGGATCGCAATCTGCGCGGTGTCTGGGCGGGCTACCGGGCAGGCGCCCGAGGGGCCGCCGGCAATGTCGATGCGCCCTACATTCCGACGCGTGCCGGGTATACCCTGCCCGACCAGGTGGGAACCGGCACCGGCCGTCGCGTCGATGTTTCCTACGAGGTTGTGGACGCGTCTTTGCTGCAGCGGGCAACCGGGGATCTGCAGCCGCGTGATCGGGGCCGTGTCACGAGCGACGAGCAGATCGCCGAGATCGCGGCGCGATTGGATCCCGCGCGCCTTATGCCGACGGCCGAGGCGGATCGCGGGGCCCCGATCGTCGGTCCTGACAACATCATCGAAAGCGGCAATGGCCGCGTCCAGGCCATCGTGCGCGCAAACGAGCTTTATCCGGACCGCGCCCAGGCCTATCGAAATGCAATCGAGGCGGCCGGCTTCGACGTTCCCGAGGGCGTAGACGCGCCCGTCCTGGTTGCCCGGCGGACCAGCGATCTATCGGATGCCGATCGTGCAGCGTTTGCGCGCGAGGCGAACGCATCCGAGATCTCACGCATGAGCGCGACCGAACAGGCCCGCGTGGATGCCGCAGCGCTGACACCGGACGCGCTGTCCCTTTATCGGCCCGACCGCGACCTGTTCTCGCCTGAAAATGACACTTTCGTGCGCCAGGTTCTGCGAGGGATCCCGCGAAACGAGCGGGCGGCGCTGATCGGTCGGTCGGGCAGGCTAAATGTCGATGGCCAGCGCAGGGTGCGCCAGGCGCTCTTTGCGCGCGCATTCGGTGATACGCGCCTATTGGAGATCATTGCCGAGACTGGCGATCGGACGATGTCCGGTATCCTGCAGGCGCTGGAGGATGCGGCACCTTCCTGGGCCCAGCTGCGCGCGGCAATCGATGCTGGCGATGTCAGTCCGGACCTCGATGCTGTTCCGCACCTGGTCGATGCGGTTGATCTGATATCCAAGGCCCGCGGTGAAGCGGGCGGCACGGTGCGTGCCCGCATCGACGATGCCCTGGGCTCGCCAGACCTGATCGACGGCGCACTGGATCCGGCAGTTGCCGCATTTGTCGAAATTTTCTACAATGGACCCCGCGCCCGGAACGCCTCGGACGTTGCAGAAATTCTTAAAGCCTATGCCTCTGAGGCGTTGATTATCCGCGGCGGCCCCGATCTTTTCGGGGATGCGCTCAGCGTCGGACCAAGGGAGATCCTGAATGCCGCAAATCGCGAACGCGACATCTTCGCCGGCGCTGCGCCGGACACTGGGCCGCGTAATGATGGATCATGGGGCGGACAGCTCGGACAAGGCGCTGATGGCGGCGGGCCGGAAGTTGGTCAACTCGAGCTCGACCCCAGGATCTTCGACCCCGAGCCGTTCCAAGACGGCGCGGCGTCGGAAGGGGCGCAAAGGGCCGCCGACGAACTAGAGGCCGAGCTTCGGTCAGATATACCCAGCGAGAGCGCGAGGGGCGGGGGAAGCGATGGGGCTTCTCCCGCCGACGGCGAGTTTGCCGCGCGTGACCTGGCGCCGGGGTCGATCGATGATCTGGAAGTGGAAGACGCGGCCGGCAACGTGATCCGTGCGCGGGATCTACTGGACGATCTCGAAAACGAGGATGCTGCTGTCCAGGTGATCGAGGCCTGCAACCCGAAAGGGGGTGCATGATGGCCACGATGTTCGACTGCGTCCAGTCCGCCTTTGACCAGGGTGCAATCGGGCAATCCCAGGCGCAGCGCTACCAGCAGGATTTTCAGGATCTGTCTGATCGCTATGCACGCACCATGCCGCGCGCGGCAGCTGATGCGGCCGCGGCCGAAGACCTGAAACAGGCCGCGCGCAAATCGCTGACGACACGGCGGCACGTGGTGTTGAACCAGCTTGCGACCATGCGGGCAAATGCGGACAGGATCGCGGCCAGTGAGGATCCATCGAAATCCCTGATGCACGCGCTTAACCCGGTCGAAGGGTTCCGGGACGGCGGCGAAAGCGTAGAGAGCCTGCGGCGCGGGCTGGCGCGTGAATTTCACGGCATGATCGGGGATTTCCTGGCCGCAACCAGCCGCGACCTGGTCGGCCGCGTCCGCGACAAGGCCCTGGTCAAAGACATCGTGCGCGAGCTGCATGGGCAGGCTTCGAACAGCCCGCGCGCGAAGGCCATGGCGGATGGGATCCGAAACGCCCAGGAGCGCGCCCGCACCCTGTTTAACGCCCATGGCGGCGACATCGGCAAGCTCAACGATTATGGGGTCCAGCACAGCCACGACCTGGTGAAGATCCGAAACGCCGGCTTTCAATCCTGGGCAGACGAAATCACAGAGCGGCTGGATTGGGATCGGATCGAGGATAAAGCAACCAGCCGGCCCTTTGCCGTCAACGGTCAGCTGGTGGATCCAGCTGCAGCGCGGTCTTTCCTGCGCGATGTCTATGACGGGATCACGACCCGTGATTGGGACACCCGCGCGCCCAAGATGTCAGGCGGTGGCCAGGCGCTCTACAATCGCCGCGGCGAGGCGCGGATCCTGCACTTCAAAAATGCAGATGAATGGCTGACCTATAACGACGCCTTCGGGCACGCAAACCCCTTCGATGCAATCGTCTCGACCTTTGAGGGCTATGCCCGAGATATCGCACTGATGCGGGTGCTTGGTCCAAATCCCAAGTTGGGCCTCGAGCATCTGATCCAAAGCGCGCAGAAGCGGGTGCAGAACGACCCATCGCTGGATGCGGCCGCCCGCGGAAAGGCCGAGGACGCGATCGCTGCCCGGGCGAACCGCGCGAAGGCCATGCTGGCCCACATCACCGGCAGCGCGAACGTCCCCGCCAGCCGCGCCTGGGCATCGTTCTATGCCGGCACGCGCCAGGTGCTGACATCCGCCCAGCTGGGCGGCGCAATCCTCAGCTCAGTCACAGATCTGCATACCGTGCGGCTCGCCTCGAAATCGGTGGGAATGAGCCCCAACAACGTGATGGCTCGGCAGGCGCAGCTGCTGGCATCGGCCGCCACACGGCAGACGGCCGCTCAAATGGGATATGTGGCCGACACGTTGGCTGATGCCGGATCCGCGGCCGCGCGGTTTTTGGGTGATGTCTGGTCGCCTCAGATCACGCAGACCCTGTCGAGTTTCGTGATGCGCGCCAGCGGCCTTGCGCATTGGACCGACATGACCCGCACGGCCTTCCTGATGGAGTTCTCCGGCTACCTGGCCGAGAACGCCGGCCGGCGGCTTCGGGATGTCGATCCGCTCCTGCGCGATCTCCTGGTCAGTCGCGGGTTCTCGGCCGAAGACTGGGACAAGCTGCGAACACCAGGTGCGATGTTCACTGCCCCGAATGGTGCGAAGTTCATCTCACCGATGCATTGGCGCGAGGTCAGCGGTCTGCCGAGGGCAGAGGCCGAGGGCCTGGCGCTGCGGCTGTCGGCAATGATGGAGGAACAGCTCGAGTTCGCAGTCCCAAGCGTCAACATCGAGGCGCGCACGGCGCTGATCGGCGATGCCGCGCCGGGCACCTTCGCCGGCGAGCTGCTGCGATCGACGGCGATGTACAAGAATTTCGCGCTGTCGCTGACCCTCAACCAGTATCGACGGATCATGGCCCAGCCGACCGGCATGTCGCGGGCGCGTTATGCGGCAAGCCTGGTTGCCGGCATGACGATCCTGGGCGGCGTCGCGGTGCAGCTGAAAGAGCTGGCCAAGGGGCGTGATCCGCGGCCGATGGATACTCCGGTGTTTTGGGCCGCTGCGATGTTTCAGGGGGGCGGCCTGGGGATCTTTGGCGACTTCTTCCATTCCGAGACCAGTCGCGCCGGCGGTGGTATCGCAGAGACGCTGGCTGGCCCCGTGGCGGGCTTTGGCGGCGATGCGCTGCGGATGGTGTCGTCGAACACTCAACGCGTCCTGGAGGGCCGTGAGCCGCTGCTGGGGCGCGATGTGGTCAACATGGCGCGGCGATACACGCCCGGAACCAGCCTTTGGCAGATCCGCACCGCACTGGATCGCCTGGTCTGGGATCAGCTGCAGGTGTTCCTCGATCCCGAAGCTGAGCGGCAGTTTCGCCGGCAGATGTCCCGACAACGCAATCGCGCCGGCAATGACTACTGGTGGGATGAAGGCGAAACCGCGCCCGATCGAGGGCCGTCATTGAGCGAGGTGTTCTAATGGTCACGAGCGTCGAAATCGCCCAGCCGTCCTATACGATCTCGGGTACCGGCCCCTACGCCATCGTGAACCCATATGGCGAGAACGAAATCACGGTGGTGGTGACCGATGCGGGCGAAATCACGCCGCTGGTCAGCCCGACGGATTTTACGGTCGCGCCGACGAGCTCGGAAACTGCTGGTGATGTGACGTTGTCGGCTGCAGCAGCGACAGCCCATGATGGCAAAACGCTGGTCATCGATCGGGTCACCGTTGCCCAGATGCTCTGGGCGGGGAAAAACCCCCGCGAGATCGGCCTGGAAGCCGCGCTCGATCGTATGACACGCGTCACCCAGGACATCCTGCGCAGCCAGGTTGCAGCGCTTAAAGTCAGCACCGGCATTGGCGGTATCATCGGCGCGATCGCCGAGGGCTACACGATCGTCCGCGATGCGTCAGGTAACTGGGTCCAGGGTCCGAACGCCTCGGACATCTCAGATGCTCAGGCCAATGCCGCGGCGGCGACTGCCGCGGCGGCCGCAGCCGCCACGTCTCAGACCAACGCTGCCGCATCTGCCTCGGCCGCAGCGACTGCCGCGACGCAGTCCACCAGGCGGCTGAATAACGAGGCTGGGGCCGTCCTGACCGACGGGACCGGCGCCGCCTACACGATCGCCGCCGAAAACACGATCGCCGCCTATGAAGATCTCCAGGGTTTCACGATCCGCATCCATACCAACAACACGGGCGCAGCCACGCTGAACGTTGATGGCCTGGGTGCAATGGCCATCCAGCGATATGACCTGTCCGGCGCATTGGTCGCGCTCGCTGCTGGTGATCTTCGTCAGGGCCAGATCCATCGCGTTGTCTATGACGGCACACGGTTCATTCTGGTTTCGCCGTTGGTGAACGCGTTCGCCGTCACGGATGCGGCGGCCGGCCTTTCGGGAAACAACTTTGACGACAGGTTCCCCACCAATGCTGCAGTTATCGCCCATGCGAGTATCGCCGAGCGGGTGCTGGTTCGGATCAGCACGCAAGTTGCAGATGGCTCTGGCAACACGGTCGGGTTTCTCGACTTCAACGATCCAACTCGGTTCATCGGGTACGTTCTCAGTTTTTGGAATGTTGATCTCGCTGCTGACGCCCTGATGGGTATCCGGTTTGCTGAGGCTGGGACGTACAAGGTTGGTCTGACCGACTATGGATGGGGCGTCGGGTGGAACGGCGGCACCGCCAATGCCAACGACAACACATCCGAGTACATGCGGGCCAGCTTCTACCAGATCGCGTCCGATCAGCCCTGCCAGGGGCAGGTCTTCTTTGACAATGTGGACAGCGCGACAAAGCGAACTTCGATGCGAGCGCAGCTGCTCACTAACACCTCGCATCCCACAAATGACAATGCCGCCGGTCGTGCGGCAACAGCCTACGTCACCAATGGCATTCGTGCCTTCACCATCGGGGGCGCGCTCTTTTCCGGCGTCTTCACACTGGACGGAGTAGTTGGATGAGCAGCACCAAATCAGAATATTTCCGCGATCTGACCCCCGGCGCTGCCCCAACCATGGATGACGATGCCGAGGCCATGGTCAAGGTCATGTTCGATGACGATCCCGGCACGAAGGCCTTGCTGCGCCTCATGTTCGAGCTGGGCGAGGCAATTAGGGCCGTGGATCCCTCTTTCTGGCCCGACGGCGCGACACCCGCAGGTTTCAGAACCATGCTTCGCCAGGAAGTGCGTCGCCAGCTATCGGCGAAATCCAGATGATCCAACCCTTTCGCACACACACACACTAGGAGGCAAATCATGGCAGAGATAAGTCCGGCGCTCGAGCCGCAGCAAAAGCCCAAGGTCGGCAAGAACATTGTGACCTGGGCGATGCAGGACGGGGACACATCCGTCGCCTGGGAGGCCGGCATCATGGCGATGAAGGCCGCTCTGCAGGTTACGGGCGCGATTGGCGGGGCGTCCATAGCGCTGGAAGGGTCGCTCGACGGGTCCAACTTTTTCCCGATCAAAGATCTTGCCGGCACGGAAATCGCGCTGACCCAGGCGGGCTTGGTTGACTTTGCGACCGCTGCTGTCTGGATCCGGCCGGTCGTCAATGGGGGCGCGTCAACGAGCGTCACAATCAGCCTGGTGGTCTGGCAGTGAAACACGATCCGGCGTTGCTTCGGCGCATTCGTCGCCGCATGTCGCTGCTTTCGGCGCCGGCCCTACCTGTGTTGTTCACCCAGGCCGAGGACAGCGGGCCGAAAGACTATGACCTGACCCTGGCGCTCGAGGGCCGCACGATCACGTCTGTGACGGCCGTCGGGAACGGCACGCTGACGATCATCAATGCCGGCACTGGCCTGCGGTTCACCCCGGACCCGAACGTCAACGGGTCCGAAGGCTTCACCTACACGCTCAGCGATGCAACGCCGGTCGTCTCGACCTGGACGATCACCGGCATCACCGATCCAATCTCCGTGACCACGCCGCCTGCACTGGCCGCGCCAAAGATCAATTCGGCGGTGTCCAGCTTCTTCACGCCCGGCGTCTACAGCTCGACCCTCACGCCGATCAATACGACTGTCGAGTACCGGGTGAACGGCCTGATCGTGGCATCGTCGTATGTGCTTCAGGCTGGCGACGATCTGACCACCCTGCAAGTCACCGAAACCCCCAGCAACGCCGACGGGCCTGGCACTCCGCAGGTCGTCAGTGACACGATCACCTATACCGCCCCGACAGCCAACGAAGAACTGGTGGCGCAGACCTTCTACACCGGCACAGGCGTCC
>CAYWND010000002.1:0-6388 GCA_964459085.1 uncultured Oceanibium sp.
CCGTGATGGGGTCCGAGACCTACAGCGCGGTCGCCAATGGATGGGCGATCCCGACCGCGACCGATATCGCGTTTTCCTATCTGGTCGGGCGGCTGATCTTTGGCGCGGGGCACCCTGCTGTGCGGTTCCTGTTGCTGCTGGCGATTGCGGATGATGCGGCGGGGTTGATCATCCTGGCGGTGTTCTACCCCTCGGGCGCGCTGGCGCCTGTGTGGCTGCTGTTTTCGTTCGGGGTTGCCATTGCGGTTTATGTGCTGGCCAACTGGTTGCCGCGACGGCTGGACCGACACAAGCAGGATCGGCCGAACTCGACCTGGGTGCGGCAGACCCTTGGGTTCTGGCCCTATGCCATCGCGGCGGCGCTGTGCTGGTACGGGTTTCAGGAATCAGGCATTCACCCGGCGCTGGGTCTGTTGCCCATAGTGCCGACCATCCCGCACGCAGACCGGGCATTTGGCATATTCGCGGCTGCGCAGAGCCACCTGAGCGATCTTTTGAACCATATGGAGCATGGGCTGAAGCGTCCGGTCGAGGTGGTGTTGCTGTTCTTTGGCCTTATGAATGCCGGCGTCGAGTTTTCCGCCATTGGGGACGCGACCTGGCTGGTACTGGCGGGGCTGCTGGTTGGCAAGCCGGTGGGCATTCTGCTGCTGGGGTGGATCGCGGCGGTCCCGATGCGCCTGGGCTTGCCCGAGGGCATGCGGGTCGTGGATCTGTTCCTGCTGGGCTGTGTGGCGGCGATCGGGTTCACGGTGTCGCTGTTCATCGCCTCGGTCGCGTTTGATCCGGGTGCGGTGCAGGATGCGGCCAAGATGGGCGCGCTGCTGAGTTTTGCTGCCGCTGTGATGTCGTTTGTTGCTGCCCGGATTGTCGGCGTTGACAAACAGCACAGCTGACGCGGCTTTGGCCCTTGCGGGGTTTTCGGTGTATGTTCGCAAAACGGTAACCAGGACGGGACTAGAACCGCCCGAACTGGGACCTGATCGAAACGCGCGTCAGAAGGCGCGCAGCGAGAGCAGTATGGCAGAAGCCAGGGACTTAGATTTAGCCTTGATGCGCGCCTGCGAGGGTCGCGCATGATCGAGTTTCGAGATGTGTCCAAGTCGTTCTGGACCGGGCAGACCCGCAAGGTGATCCTGGATCGCGCCTCGTTCACGGTCGAGTTGGGGCGCAGTCTGGGCATTCTGGCGCCCAACGGCACCGGCAAGACGACGATCATCAACATGATGGCGGGGCTGGAGAAGCCTGACGAGGGCAAGGTCATCCGCACCTCGAAGATCTCGTTCCCGCTGGGCAGCATATCCGGCCTGCACCGGACCCATAGTGCGCAGGAGAATGCCCGCTATATCGCGCGGATCTATGGCCTGGACCCGGACGAGGTCGAGGCGTTTTGCCGATATCTGTGCGACATCAAGGAATATTTCGAGATGCCGCTGTCGACGTTCAGCCAGGGCATGAAGGCGCGGTTCATGTTCTCGCTGATGCTGGCGCTGGATTTCGACATCTACCTGGTCGACGAGGGCATGCCGTCGACCGTGGATGCGCGGTTCAACCGGCTGGCGACGCAGCTTTTGTACGAACGACTGACGCGGTCCACGGTGGTGATCGTGTCGCACAACCCTTCGATCCTGGAAAACTATTGCCAGGCGGCGGCCGTCCTGCGAGATGGCAAGTTGCACATGTTTGACACGCTTGCGGAGGCGGCAGAGCTGTATGACTACGCACACTGACAGGATGGGGCGGGCTGATGGCTGACGACGCGGATCCCGCCAAGCTGGGCGTCGTCGCTGGTGTCGATCTGGACACAACCGCGCCCGAGGATCTGCCGCCGTTCCGCGATCCGCTGGGGCGCGAGATCTGGCCGCGCCATCGCCGCCGCGCGATGGTGCGCGCCAACAAGATGGACCTGGGCCCGCGCGACGCAAACCATGCGCTGTACCTGTTGGCCGCACGTGGCATCGATATCATCGGGGAAACACCGCAAGCCGCGCCCGATGGCCAGCAGCAGGCGCCCCCCGCCCAGGCGCAGAACAACGCGCTGGCAGCAGTGCCGGCGGCAGCACCACCCGCCAAGCAAACCAGGGCAGATCGCGAGGGGGCGGTCGCTGCGATCCAGCGCGACCTGATCCGCCGCCGCCGCCGCCGGTTCTGGCGGCTGATGCTGCGATTGTGCCTGTTTGTCGGCCTGCCGACCGCGATTGTCGGCTGGTACTTCTTTTTCGTCGCCACCGAGATGTTCGAAACCGACAGTGCCTTTGTCATCCAGACATCCGACAGCGCCTCGACCCCCGCCAGTATCGGCGGGGTGCTGGCCGGCACGGGTATCGCCACCTCGCAAGACAGCATCGTGGTGCAGGATTTCCTGGGCAGCCGCGAGGCGTTCCTGAGGCTTGAGGGCGAGTTGGGTTACGCCGCCCATTTCAAGGCGGCCGAAATCGATGTCGTGCAGCGTCTGCCGGTGGATGCCACGCTGGACGATGCCTATGACTATTTCAAACGCCGGGTGACGATCGGCTACGATCCCACCGAAGGTGTAATCCGGATGACGGTGGTGGCCGCGACACCCGAGATGTCACAACAGTTTTCCGAGGCTCTGATTTCCTATGCCGAGGAACGGGTCGACGGCCTGAGCCAGGAGGCGCGGGGCGATCAATTGGCCGATGCCATTGCCCGCACGACCGAGGCCGAGCAGCGCATGCTGGAGGCGCAGGGCCGGGTGCTGGAGTTGCAAGAACAGCGCGGCGTTCTGAATGCCGAGGCCGAGTTCTCCAGTCAGATGGAGATCATCAACGCATTGGAGCTGGAGGCCGAGGAAAAGCGTCTGGCCCTGGCCGAGATCCTGGACAATGCGCGACCCAATACCTCGCGCGCGGCGGTGCTGGAACGCGAGATCGCCCGGCTGGATGCCCGGGTGGACACACTGCGGGGCGAGCTGACTCAGGCCGGCGACAGCACCGTCTCGCTGGCCCGTATCAGCGCCGAGCTACGCATCGCGGAAACCGAATTGGCGACGCGGCAGCTGATCCTGCAAGAGGCGATCGGCGGGACCGAAGCCGCGCGCCTTGAAGCGGACCGCCAGGTTCGCTACCTGTCGCTGGGCGTGGCCCCGATCGCTCCGGTCGAGGCGACGTATCCCCGCAAGATCGAAAGCACGCTGCTGGCGTTCGTGGTTTTTCTGGGGATCTACATTCTGGGATCGCTGACCGTGGCGATCCTGCGCGAACAGGTGAGCGTATGACCGCGATGAAACCGGTGACCGTGGGCAGGGTCACCTTTGGCAATGACAGCCCGTTGACCGTGATCGCGGGGCCCTGCCAGTTGGAGGACCTCGACCACGCGCTGATGATCGCGCGGGCGATGCAGGCGGCCTGTGACGCCGCTGGCGCGGGTTATGTCTTCAAGGCATCCTATGACAAGGCCAACCGCACCTCGCTGTCGGGCAAGCGCGGTCTGGGGATGGCGGCCGGACTGGACGTCCTGGCCCAGGTGCGCGACACGGTGGGCTGTCCGGTCCTAACGGATGTGCATGCGCCCGAGCAATGCGCACCGGTGGCCGAGCATGTGGACATCCTGCAGATCCCGGCCTTTTTGTGCCGCCAGACCGATCTGCTGCTGGCGGCGGGTCAAACGGGTGCTGCGATCAACATCAAGAAGGGCCAGTTCCTGGCGCCGTGGGATATGGATCACGTGGCCGAAAAGGTGGCGTCGACCGGGAACGACCGGCTGTTGCTGACCGAACGCGGTGCGAGCTTTGGCTACAACACCCTGGTGGCCGACATGCGCAGCCTGCCCCGCATGGCCCAAACCGGCTGGCCGGTGATCATGGATGCCACCCATTCCGTCCAGCAGCCCGGCGGTCAGGGTGGGTCCAGCGGCGGCCAACGCGAGTTCGCGCCCGTGATGGCACGCGCCGCCGTCAGTCTGGGCATCGCGGGGGTGTTTATCGAGACCCACGAGGCGCCGGATACGGCCCCGTCCGACGGGCCGAACATGATCCCGCTGGACCAGATGCCGGCGCTGATCGATACGCTGATGGCGCTGGATCGCATCGCAAAACAAACGCCGGTGCGCCTGTAGTCCAGTTTCCGCTTGCGATAGCCCCGACCGCTGGCTAGAAACCGCACTGCTTGGGGTGTAGCCAAGTGGTAAGGCAACGGTTTTTGGTACCGTGTACCGCTGGTTCGAATCCAGCCACCCCAGCCAACCACACCCGAAAAACCGACGGACCGAGAGGCGGGGGCCGTTTTGCCCGGGTCTTGGAAGGTTGTGCGGGTGGGCCGCTGGCAGAGACGTGTGCGGTCGTTCGTGAGGATCTTTAGCTCAATGCCCCGTCGGCGTTGGGTGAACGGCAGGGAGACCTGAAGATCCTCCTCAGCCATGGGACCAAGAGGTCCACGCAAGCGATGAAGCTGATCCTGGCAGAGCGTTACCTCGAGATTGCCGGGCGCGATGCCTATGCTTGGCTGTCCATCTCGTAGCCCTTGGCACAGTCGATGACGCCATCGAAGCGGTCATTCCAGTCTCGGACGCGCTGTGTCCCGCTAGCCAGCGACGGCGGCCGTGCCCTCCTGGTGTGCCTTGTGGATGCAAGTGATCTATGCTTCGCTAAACCGCATTCTGTTGATCTTCTGTCTCCGCAGTTGGAGAACTGGCTAAATTCAATTCGAGGGCGTTTGGGTGAGCAGGTCAGAGGCGACAGTATTGACCGTCGCCGCCGTCAGCCGCCTTCTTTCCTTGGTCTAGTCGAATGCCTCTGCGACGACGAACCGTCTGAAGGCATATTGCATCACGATCGTTGCGAGGCCCCCGATCACCGCCAGCGTTACCCAGCTGGCCACGCCAGAGAGGACCAATGTGGTTCTGAACGTCATGAACGTTAGTGCCCCCATACCAAACGCAATCGATACGGCAGATAGAAGGATAACGATTTTCACGATGAATTCGACCAGTGCACGACCGAGAAATTCGAAGTCCGCCCGTCCCATCGGTACCAGCTTGGAGGGGAACAGCAGAAACAACGTATTCTCGACCGCATAGGAGATCAGAGTCAGCGGGAGCGCAAACAGCGCCAGCGCCAGAGCAACAGGGACATTGACACGGTCGTCAAAGAACAGGGCGCTGACTATCATCATGAGTATAATGACGTAGGACAGAAGCACCTGGACCAAGAGTTGGCCGGTGCAGATGCGCCACGGTGCGATCGGCAGGGTCTTGTAGGTTTCCATCCGGCTCAGGTCGCCGCGAAAGTCGCATATCAATGTGCGCGGAAGGATGTACGCGAAGAAGAAGAAGAGAATAATCAATGCCCGGTCGTCCGTAAGCGGTATTCCGACGGCCGAAGAAAGAGGTCCCGAGCCGGCGGCGATGATGGCGAATATGCCGATGACCTTCGATGAGTTTCGGGCGGCCTTGATCGCCTGGCGCCAGGCAATAGGCCCCAAGCCTCCCAACGTCGGAGCTTTGCGGATCGACCGAATTTCGGCCCGCTCGGTGGCCCAGAACGACCCTCCCTGCTTCATACGCTCCCAGCGGTCGCTCAGTCGGGTGTTCTCTGTCAGCGAGCGCTCGGACGTGCGACCGTCGAGTTTGATAATCGCCCACAACAGTGCCGCATTAATAAGGACCGCGATGCACGCCCAAATTGCCAAATGCGACGGAAGCAGTCTTGCCAGAAAGAGTTCGGCAAAAACGATGTAGGGCAATAGAACGACGGTGCCGACCCATGAGTGGCGCACGTCCGACAGAAGGTCGAATACGGTTCGGTCCGGGACGGCCCAGGCGTGAAAGATGGCACCAACCGCGATAGCGGATACTATCGCCGCGGCGGGCCATTTTATCCGTGCGAGCCGGTTGCCTTCGAACGCCTGCCAAGCCATCCCCGCTGCCGCGCTGTTCAATTGGACAAAAAGGAGGGTCAAAAGCGTGGCGGTAAAGGCGGAAAGAATTGAACCGGTTTGCGCCTGGGCAAAGGGTGCGATGAGGGCGGCGCTGAGTGCGGCGCCGGCAGCATAAGCGATGAACTTGTACAGGATCAGATCACGACGGCTGAACGGTCCGACAAAGAGAAGATTGATCTCGGTCGGCGAAAAATGGAACGATGGCCCGGTTGTGAGCAAGACCGTAAGCAGTGTCATCCCGAGCAGTCCAAGCGGCATGAACGTACTTATCTGAGCGCGAATGGCCTCTGGGTCGAAGTCAGCGACACCCAAAAGCTGCGTATCGGCCACCGGCTGGTCTGCAACAATCAGCGCCCAGATGATCCCGCCGAGCGCAAGGAAGAACAGCGCGCCCCGCAGGCTGACCAATTGCATCAGGCGCAGGCGAAGTCCGCCGCGCATGCGCATTGCGAGAAGGCGAAGAAGCGATGCGTTCATAGCTCAGACTTCAC
>CAYWND010000002.1:6398-22256 GCA_964459085.1 uncultured Oceanibium sp.
AAGCCGTGAAGAACGGCGGACAGGAGTGATGGTGAAATAAGCCGCCTCGAGGGCTGAATTGCTGTCGGATTGACCGAATTCTGCAAGGACATCGCCCATGGTGCCGAACCGGCGACATTCGCCAAGGTTCAGCACCATGAGATGTGTACAAAGGGTCTCGAACAGGCTCAGAAGGTGCGAGCTGATGATGATGGCGGCGCCGTCGTTTGCGCGCTCGCGGATCGCCTGTTGAATACCGCGGATCCCTTGGGGATCGAGCCCGGTAAGGGGCTCATCGAAAAGGATAGCCTTGGGATCATGCAAGAAGGCGCAAGCGATCGCCACCTTCTGACGCATGCCGCGCGACAGGTTATGAACGAGCGCGTCGCGCTTGTGTGATAGTTCAAATGACTCAAGAAGCGCTTCGGCGGGTTCCTCAAAACTTGCGACCTTGTAGGCGGCGGCGGTGAAAGCCAGGTGTTCCCAGACCGTCAAAGTGTCGAACAGCCTTGGATCGTCAGGAATGTAGCCAAGGTTTTGTTTGGCTTCGATAGGGTCTTTGACGATGTCATGGTCTGCGATCGAGAGGTGGCCGGAGGTCGGTGGAACGATACCGCACAGCGCACGCAACGTGGTCGTCTTTCCCGCACCATTCGGCCCGACAAGTCCAAGGATTTGGCCGGGCGCTACCGTAAAGCTGAGGTCCTTGACGGCCGTAAAACCATTGTAGGTCTTGCTGAAGTTCGTGACTGTGATCATCGCTCTTTGCTCGATAGGCGGTGCATGGCCAAATAAACTGACTGGCGTGGGTTTCAAAACTCTTATTGTTGGCCGTCGAGTTGCCTCGCAAGCGCATATCGGCAGAGGATCCTTTTTTCTGAAAGATCTCCGGTCTGAACTGAGGTTCCCTGGAACTGTGGACGCTTTGCCGCCTGGCTTTGAGGCGAGGGGGTCGACAAGGGGACAAAGCAGTTGCAGCGCCGGGTTCAAGCGCGGTGCAGTGCGTCGGGTCACTGTGCGGGGGGATCCTGTGCGAGAGGTGTCGCGGTGTTTGGGCGTAAGCACATGTTCCCTCTACAAGTGGCTGAAGTGAGCCTCCACCACTAATTTGGTCCACCGCTATGGTTAGCAAATGGAGGACCCGGAATGGTGAACAAGCGACACAAGCCCGAAGCGATAGCACACGACCGACGGCGAAACATGGAAGGTTGCATTCGAAACCCCCGATCTGGTCGCGGCAGGTGCCTCGGAAGCCAACGGCTTGTCACAACAACCGCCGAGGCAGCATCTTTTGGTACTTGGCGTTCTCGCCCTCCAGAGTCGTCAGACGCCGCGCGTCGGACACATCAGGCCCGCTGTTCTTGGATCGCCGTTTCCAAAATGTCGCATAGCGGATCTTATGCTTTAGACACATTTCCCGCCCGCCAAGCCCTGCCTGATGCTGCTTCAATATGCTGATGATCCGCACTTTCCTTAAGCGGCGTCTCTTCATCTTCATTTTCCTCAGTCGGGGAAAAGATAATTCCGAAACGCCGGACATCTCACGAGAGGCCGTATGGAGGATGGCATAAACACCTGTTGGCTCTTAGATCTCAGTTGGTCCCCCCTTAGTTTCCTTGTCTCAGGGATCTGTCTGCGGTGATTACTTCACCCTGGACAGTGCGGACAGCGGCCCTGATCTGGGGCAGCTTGTTCGAGTGTGTGGATTTGACGGACTTAGGGTGGTGTTGGCCCGGCAGACGACGAGCGCTTCGCGTTTGTTGGTCCCCAGTCAGGGCGCCGGATACTTTGCCAGATACTTTGACTGCGAGCACAAGAATTCTGGTATCAACATATAATCAAGGGCTGTCAGGTCGCGGACACGTTCCGGCATAGGCACATGCGACGCGGCTGCCTGCCCAGTCATTGCGAGAAGACAACATGGCGCAAGAACAGACACACCGCACGCTGATCGGCTCGCGGACAAGGGTTCATCACGAGGCTTCCAGGAAAGGTCCCGTGCCGGACGAAGAGGAATTGCGTTTTGTTCTGATGCTGCGCCGAAGCTGGCCGCATCCAGGTCATCCGGCCGTGATCAAACATGTGCGGAACACCTACACCGCCCCCCAACACCGGCAACCGCTAACCCGTTCCGATATCGCCGCGCTTCATGGACCCGCGCAAAGCGACATCCAAAAGGTCGAAAAATTTGCCCGCGACAACGATTTACAGGTCGTCGAGGCCTCGGCCGCGCGGCACGACGTGACGCTGACCGGATCGGTGTCGGCCATCAACAAGGCGTTCCACATCGAGATCTGCCACTTCGGGCACGAGCAGGGTCACTTTCACGGCCATGAAGACGAAATCCGGTTGCCGCCAGAGATCCACGACATCGTCCTTGGTGTGGTCGGTCTGGACGGTGCGCCTTTGCGCGGCCTAGCCAGGATTTCCTCCGATACAAGTCATGGAGATCCGGTCTCGATTCCCTGGCTGACCGAGCACTACAAGTTTCCGCCCCCGATCCCGGACGGCAAGGGCAGGGTGGCGGTCATCGCCCTGGGTGGTGGCTTTCACCAGCGGGACATGGACGAGTTTTTCGACCAGGCCGGTCTGCCCATGCCCGAGATCCGGCAACTGTCTGTCGCGGGGGCCGTCAATACCCCGCTCGAAGCCAAGCGGCTGGCCGAGGTGGTCAAGGCCTTCAACGATACCAGCACCGACATGCCCGCGCTTTGGAAGAAGTTCGGCGCAGACCTGGGCGCGACACAGGTGACCGCCGAAACGACCATGGACGTGCAGATCGCCGGTGTCGCCGGGGGTGGCGCTGGCATCGATGTGTATTTTGCGCCGAACTCGGCCTATGGCCTCTATCAGGCGCTCTATGCAACGGTTGGTCTGGCTCAGGCACTGGATCCGCAGGGAAACGAGTGTGTCCAGGATCCACCAGGGTCGATTTCCCTTAGCTGGGGCTGGGGAGAATGCGAAATGACCGGACGCAACGCGCAGATCCTCGAATCCGCGCTGAGCAAGGTGCAGTCCATGGGCGTTTGCATTTGCAGCGCTTCGGGCGATCTTGGCTCGCTTGGTGCGGCGCAGCGTGATGATTTTGTTGCGACGGTCCTGTTCCCGGCATCCAGCACGTCCGTGCTGGCGTGTGGTGGTACCCAGTTCGCCGACGCCTCGCGACAGCGCGAGATTGTCTGGAACGCCGCAAATCGCGGCTCGCCCGAGGCGACCGGGGGGGGTGTCAGTGGCGCGCTTGCGATGCCCATATGGCAACGCGGCCGCGACATCCCCTCTTATGGCGATCTGAACGGACCCGCCTGGATTGACCCCAGCATGCCCAAGCAGCGGCAACCTGCGTTTGTGGGGCGTGGAGTGCCGGATGTGGCCGCCTATGCCAATCAAATCCCCGGCTACAAGATCCGCCTTGGCGGCCAGGATTGCGGCGTCGGTGGCACCAGCGCGGCGACCCCCCTGTGGGCGGGTCTGATTGCCCGGCTGACGGCCCATGTCGACCACCCGCTGCCGTATTTCAACGAGCTGATCTATGATCCGCGATTTGCATCTGGCTTTGTACCTGTCACCGAAGGCGGCAATTCGCTGGGTGAAACGCCAGTGGCGAGTTTCACCGCCGGCCAGGGATGGAATGCCTGTTGTGGCCTGGGACTGCCCGTTGGGCAACGGTTGCTGACGCTGGTCAATCTGGCACTGGGGCGCTGATTTGCAGCTGGACTATTTTGTGGTCGGCCCCCAGATCGCCTTGCGGTCGCTTCCGGCAACCGGCGGCCCAACCCGCGTTGACTTCGAGGTGGTTCAGCCTGGGGGCGTCGAACTGGGGCGGATCGAAACCGAGCTGGTGAAAGGTAGCATTGTTGTTCGATGCGCTTTTGAACCTGCGGTGGGGCCGGACCTGCAAGTTCAGGCGATCCGACTGGTGGTTCGGGTTGTGTGCAAATTGGCTGCGGTTCCGATCGTCGTGCATGCCGGTTCCCTGCCAGATGGGGCCGCCCGGCCCCTTACTCAGGACGGTTTACAGCCTGGCGAACCGAATTGCTGGCGTCTGGCAACAGGTTCGTCGATCCTGAGTGCGGCCAAGTCGCGGGACATGCGAGAGTTGTACGAAGATCCCTACCGTGTGGTCTGGAATTTCGAGCCACGACCGTGGCCCATGTTGGCCTCGTTCTTATCTGATGCGGCACCTCTGCCGGACCGGCGCGTGCTGGATGTCGGCTGTGGTTTCGCCAAAAACACAGTGCTGCTGGAGGGCTTGGGGTTCGAGGCCTACGGGATCGATGTGGCCGAGGGTGCGGTATCGCTGGGGCAACGCTGGATGCGTCATCCCGACAGGCTGCAAGCCGCCTCGATCACCGAACTGCCATTCGGGGACGCGGATTTTGGGTGGGTCCTGGATGTAGGCTGTTTGCATTGTCTGCCATCCGACCTGTTGGACCCGGCCATCGCTGAACTGGCACGAGTGTTGCGGCCCGGGGGGCGGATCTATTCGCGTGTCTTCAAGCCAAGGGACCCTCACTGGTTGGCTGCGCAAAACTACGAAGCCAAGGCCATGGGGCATTCGGACACGAGACTGGTCGAGATGTTCACCCCATGGTTCGAAGTCGCGACGCAAGACATGGGAGAGGCGACACTGGTCCGTGGGATACGCCGCCGGGACTAAGTCTACCCCGCTGGGCGCGGTGGCACATACGGCAGCGTCTCTAGTGTCAAAGGCGCGGTCCCCGGCAACGTTCGCCCGCAACCCGCAATGCCGATCACCCCTTCCTGCAGGGGGTCCAGTCCCAGCGCCTGTTCGATATTTATGTCGTTGATGGCACCGGTATAGAATGCGCCAAGGCCAAGCTCGGTGCATAGCAGGTACAGCGTTTGGCTAAGATGGCCCGCGTCGACATGGATCACACGATAGGATTTCTGCGCCTTCCGATATTTCCAGAAGTTTCGGAACCAGCGGGCGGTCAGCAGGAAGAGCGCATGGCCGGACCCGAAATACGTCTGCCCAAGGGTGAAGACCACGGCATGATGTCTTGCCTCTTGCTGGGACATCGGGCGCAGCAGGGACAGGCCGTGACGTTCCACATCGTAGTGATAGATCCCAGGATGTACGTTCTCGACGTTCACGATCAGTGGATATGCCTCGATCGGATGCAGTGATCCGCCTGACGGGCTGGTCTTGCGCAAACCCACAAGGCCGGGCGCCAGTTCGAGATACCCGAAACATCCGAACGTATAATAGAGGACCGTCGAAAGTTCTTCGACGCTGAGTGGATTGTGATCGTCATAGACCCGTGTGGTTTTGCGACGGCGTAGAAGTGCCTGGAAAGCACTTTCGTTGCGCGGCAGCGGCAAGTCTTGGACCGGGGCGGCGCCCGGCGGCTTGTGGAACGGGGGCGGAGCAGGTTCGAAATGCTCACTTTTGGCGTGCAACTCCGCCGACATCTGAGCGCCCAGCGCCATGAACTCCTGAAGGTGGCCGGCCGGTGGCGGGCCTTGATCCGAGGGGGTGGGCGGTTGCGGCTGTTGGCGGATGGGGGCTGCGACGTCCAGGTTCTGAACCCGGCTTTGGGCGTGGTACTGCGCCGCGAAATCGTCCCAGTCCAGGGCCATCATCTTTGCCTCACGCTCCCGCAGTGCAGCGATTGGCCCCTCGGGTGTGTCTCCCAGCAGAAATCCGTCATTCAGCAAGCCGCCAATGACATCCGGCGACACCGCCAACTCGTGTACGACCCGAGTGCTGGGCACCCAATGGGCGGACGACAGAAGGCTGAGGATGCGATGCTCTTCCTCGCCCAGAACACGGTTGCACAGTGTCAGCGACGACATCGCAACCAGGCGTTCCTGGGGCGTTACCGCCAGATTGCCCCCCAACATCGCGGCGATGCCCAGACCGGGCGAGGTCTGATAGCGCAGTGTGAACAGCGCGGATTTCTTGATGTGCAGATCTGACATGTGGTGCCGGTTTTTGGGGTTTTACACAGTTGTATCATCCTGAAACGGCCGGCGAGGGTCGCCGGCCGTCAATTCCGGGTCTCTAGGACCGCTCAGGTGTCGTCGCTGCCATCATCGGGTGCGGCACCGTCCGTATAGGCCGCAGGACCGTAGGTTTGCGCACCCGCCGCGAACGCAGCAGGGCCGTAGGTCTGAGCCCCGGCCGCGAAAGTGGCGGGTCCATAGGTCTGTGCGCCAGCAGCGTAGGTGGCGGGACCGTAGGTCTGAGCGCCTGCCGCGAAAGTTGCGGGACCGTATGTTTGCGGTTCGCTGGATGCGTAAGTTGCCGGACCGTATGTTTGTGGTTCGCTGGAGGCATAGGTCGCTGGCCCATAAGTCTGGGCCCCGGCGGCGAATGTGGCAGGCCCATAGGTCTGGGCACCCGCGGCAAAGGTCGCGGGGCCATAGGTTTGTGCACCTGCCGCGTACGTCGCCGGGCCATAGGTCTGCGGCTCGCTAGAGGCAAATGTTGCCGGTCCATAGGTTTGTGCACCGGCCGCAAAGGTGGCAGGGCCATAAGTCTGTGCCCCAGCGGCATAGGTTGCCGGCCCGTAGGTCTGCGCACCCGCTGCATAAGTCGCGGGGCCGTATGTCTGTGCCCCGGCCGCAAAGGTCGCCGGGGCATAGGTCTGGGCCCCGGCGGCGTAGGTGGCAGGTCCATATGTCTGTGCGCCTGCGGCGTAAGTGGCCGGGCCATAGGTTTGCGCGCCCGCTGCGAACGTCGCGGGACCGTAGGTCTGGGCCCCAGCCGCATAAGTCGCTGGCCCATAGGTCTGGGCCCCGGCGGCATATGTAGCAGGTCCATAGGTCTGGGCACCCGCCGCATATGTTGCGGGGCCATAAGTCTGCGCAGCAGCCGCGTATGTGGACGGCGGCATCGCGACGTTCATATACCAGCGGGCCGCCGCGTCTGGTGACTGCATCGCAGACAGGAATGCCTCGAACTCGGGCTTCGAGGGCAGACGAATATCGCCCGGAACATCGCCGTCAGGCACGCTGATGCCGTACTTTGCAAGTGATGCGACGGGGTCTTTCTCCATCTCGGCGCGGAAATCGTCGTCACGCGCGAGCTTCTCCAGCAGTTCAAGTAGCTGTTTTTGACTTAGATCGATGTTGCCTTTGGACATCCGTTTTCCCTCGTTGATTGATTGCCGCGCGACCTGCCCGGCGATCTTTGACCAGGTTAACCCTGGAGTTTTTGAATAGGCACGTAGTCGCCAGTGTAGCCGACTTTCTTCTGAAAATAATGGAAGTATTTCATGATCTCCGCGCTTTCCAGCAACGGCTGTCGCGCGCCGATCCCGATCAGAACGACATCCGTTCCCGTCGCGGGGATCTGTGTGTTCGAGAACGCCTGGCCATCGGGCGTCATCCAGCATAGCGAATCCGGGCCCATGCCAATGGGCTGATCGCGATCCGATTGCCAGGCGATCACGCTTTCACCTGCGGTCATCACGGTGGCCTTGATGCCGCTGTCGCCTGCCACGGTCACAGTACTGTAGTCCCTGGCGGTGCTGGTGACGGTGTCGACCTTGCCACGGAAAATCACCCGCGCCCACAATCCCTGATCTGTGAGGATCTTCAAAACCGTGTCGACAGGTGCTGCTTGCGTTCGCAGAGCCTGACCGACCTGTTCAGCAAGATCGAGCGTTCCGGTGATCGGCACTCCCCGCTGTAGCTGTTCGCCATCCATGGGCCACACGCAGACCCCTGCCACGCCGAAAGCGTGGGCCAGGGTCAGACCATCGACCATTTCGTTGAAGATCAGCGCGGGATCGTGAAAGCCTTCGTCCACATCGTTGGGCGACGGTTCCATAATCGCGCAACTGCCGGCGCTGTTGGCCGCGACACCGGGATTGGGGTCGAGACCGGCCGCCGCGTATGTCGTGATCATCGCACCCATCACCGCGCGTCCGGCGCCATCCCCATCGACGACGCCAAGACCCATTTGCTGTGCGGCCAACAGGCAGGGTACCACCGAACTTTGAACACCCAGTTCCACAGGCACCAGTCGTTTGATGGGCTTGCCCGTCCGCTCTTGCATGATCGCGCTAAGGCGCTTGATTGCAAACTGGACTGCATCGACGTTTGTTACGTCTTTTCCACGGGTCTGAGAGCCCATGTAGGATGCGGCGGCGGTAAAGCCCTGCGTGTCGTCGGCGGCCTCGGCCACCGTCATCAATTCGACCGGTTTTCCGGGCGAGAAGGACTTTTCGACCATGTCGAGCGCGGAACTCAGGGTGCCGCCCCCGCCGCTGCCCAGGAATGCCGCACCATTGGCGATGTCCTTGATTTGCTGAGCGTCGAGGTCTTGCATCATGATCACCACTAAGCTGTTGGACTAGGTCGTCAGATCGTCGATTTCCGCTTTTATCCGTTGCCATTCGTCAGAACGTTCGGTCGCATCAAAACGCTGAAGCAGGGCCAGTGCTGTTGCTACTGGCTGGTCCAGGTTCTGGTTGTTGCGCTTTGCCAGGGTGACCAGATCGCGTGACGCGCGCAGCGCGAAGGGCAATTGGTCCCGCTGATTTGCAAGGTCCAGTGCCCGGTGCAGCGTCGCCTGCGCCTCGGTCAGGTGTTCGTCACCGGACCTTGCCAGCATGTTGCCGCGCATGCGCACCAGTTCGGCATGATAGGCAAGCTCATGGCATTCAGGGCGTTCGGCAATGGCAATGACATTGTCCAGAACCTTGATCCCGTCGCTTGTCCGACCGGCGTGATCGAACACGCTGGCCGTCATCAGGCCTGCATAGGTTTGAGCAAGCCCGCCAACATAGGTCACATAGTTCCGATATGTTTCGGTAACCTCGTCAATGACCTGATCGACCTTGCCGTCAGCCGCCAGCGCCCAGCCGCGAAACAGTACGCCAAACATGACGTAAACCGGCAGACCGCAGTCCTGGGCAAGCTTCAGCAGCGACTCGCCAGCCTCGAGCGCGCCAAGAACGTCGCCCCGGTTCACATGGAAACAGCAGGATGTGTTCAACGCCAGAGCGAGGCTCATTGGATGATCCAGCTCGCCCATCACGCCCAGCAATTGTTCATGGTGGTTTTGAGCGGTCGTCGACTTTCCAAGCAACCAGGGCACCCACACCGCGAACATCAGCGCAAAGACACCGGGATCCATTCCGTACATCACGCGGTGCGCGGCGTGCTGTTTGGGGTCATAGTCCAGCAGCACCTGATCGGCGTGGCTGTTGGCCTGTTTCAGTTCGCACAGCCAAAAGTGGCTGTTGGCAAGCGCCGCGTGGGTTTGCAACTTCAGATCGCTGTTGCCGCTGGCGATCGCGACCTGATGCGCCTCGTCTGCAAGCTCCAAAGCGCGGGGATAATTTGCGCGGAACAAGTTATAGCCCCAGAACCCGTACAGAACCTGGGCGAGCTCGGGCCGGTCGCCGAGGCGCAGGCACAAGTCGCGGCACGCGCTGAACGCATCGCGGGCCTGGTCGGATGCCCAGCCCACGGTTGCCATGTAAACCATGCTCAGACGCAGCCGGGCTGTCAGTTCCAGCTCGTCGCGCTCGCGCCCCGCAGGAAGATGTTCAAGTTGGGCCAGCGCCGCGTTCAACTGAGACTCGGCCTCGCGATAGCCGGACAGCCCCAGTTCCAGCGTGCCGACCTCGGTCAAGTAACCCGCCGCGCGCTTGACAACCGCAATGTCAGGGTTCGACCGTGCGACGGCGCGCGTCCAATGATGCGCGAGCATCCTGACAAGATTGCCATCAGAGAGAGCAGAGCTTGCCGTCTCACGCTGGTTTTCCAGGATTTCGCCCATTCTGGCGTGCAACTCGTTCCGCCGCCGCCGCAGCAACGAGTTATACGCGGCCTCTTGCAGCAGGGCATGCCGGAACATGTACCGCGAACTTGGAACCGTGCCACTCTGCAAAAGAATCTCGCCGTCCACCAGTTGCGTCAGCGCATTGGAAAGACCTTCTTCTGTCTCGCCTGTCAGGTCCTGCAGGGTAGCAAAATCGAACTCACGACCCAGGATCGCAGCGATCTGCGCAACGCCGCGGACCAGGTTCAGCTTGTCGAGGCGCGCCATAAGCGTGTCCTGCAGGCTGGTGGGGATGCTTAGCCCGGCCCGATCCCCAAGGTCGCCGCGGATTGCATCGGCCTGGGACGGCCCCCCGCTGATCAGGTTGCGCGTCAGTTCTTCGGCGAAGATGGGAACACCGTCGACGCGATCTATCAATTCTTCCATCAGTGCGGGCGGTAGGTCTTCGCCGCCACCAACATTGCTGATGATCTGCTCGATATGCTTGCCTTCGAGCCGTTCAAGCGGGACGTGCCGGATTTCGGCATCCTCCCAGGGCGGACTGAACTCGGGCCGGCAAGTCATCAGCAAAAGGCAGCGATGCGGCCCAAGCTGGGGAATTAGCCGCCCTAGCATGTCCAGACTGGAAGGATCCATCCAGTGGATGTCCTCAAACAGCAGCAACAGCAGCGCGTCCGACCCGTGGCCTAGTATCCACTGCTCCAGCGCCTGCTGTGTCCTTTCCTTCAACTCTTGCGGATCAATCGTCTCGGCCCCGGGCGGCGGTGGCAGCGACAGCAGACTTGCAAAGATGGGCAAGCTTGCTGACAGGTCGCGGTCGGATTGGGACAGCAGGTCACCAAGCTTTTGCAGCTTGAGGCTGGGGCTGTCGTCTGGCGCGAAACGGCATTGCAACTGCAACTGTTCGACAAACGGGTTCAGCGCGCTGTCCCGGTGATGCTGCGAGCATCGAAATTCCAGGCGCTGTTCGGCCGTATAGTCCAGTTGCTGTCGCGCGAACTGAACGATTCTGGACTTTCCGATGCCAGCGGCCCCGGACATCAGCAAAGCGCCGCCCTGGCCATTGCGGGCCAGCGCCAGCGCATCCTTCAGTTGCGCCGTTTCCTGCTCGCGGTTCACCAAAGGGGTCGAGGCCGCGATAATCTCTTCGTCCTGCAGCGTCCGTTCGGCAATCACCCCATAAAGCTTTATCGGTTTGGGCAATCCTTTCAGCATATGCGCGCCACGGAAATCAGACCGGAAGCGCCTGGCCACCAGTTCGGCCGTCACATCGGTGATCACCACGCTGTTGGGCGCCGCCAGATCCTGAACGCGCGCCGCGATGTTTGGCGTATCGCCCATCGCCAGGTCTCCGGTTGCGCCGGAAACACCCACCTCGCCGACGACCACCTGGCCTGTGTGCATGCCAATGCGTACATCCAGGCGAACGTTTCGTTGCCTTTGAAGCGTCGCATTAAGCTGCTCCATTCCGGAAAGGATCTCGAGCGCAGACTTGACCGCACGATAGGCACTGTCTTCGAAGGCCTGGGGGTAGCCGAAATATATGACAATACCATCGCCCAGATACTGCGCAACGTGACCGCCGTGGCGTTCGACGACCTTGCCAACGACGTCATGATAGTCGGCCACAAGCTCGCGCAGATCTTCGGCATCGAGGCGCGTGGAAAGCCGGGTCGAGCCGACCAGATCACAGAAGACGACAGTCAGTTGGCGGCGTTCGGCATTCGAAGATGGCAGCGCTGGGGATGGGCGTGCAACGGCTTGACTATCAGATGAATTTTGCCGAGCCCCGCATTCCTGACAGAACTTTGCCCCCTCGGCAATTTTGAATCCACACGCGATACATCCCATTCGTTAGATGTTAGTCCGCGAATGGCTATCGGGACAAGCCTAGCGTTATATCAGCGCTTGAGATTTTCCGGAAAGAGGTAGGTCAATCCACTCTGCGTCAGGCCGCAGCGAACCAGCATCTGCAGATAGGCTATTCCCACCAGGTTCGGATCCGTGACCACCGCAGGCATGTTGTCTTCGGCCAAGCGCTTCATCACCGGCGCGGCAACACCGATCATCGCGGTACACCCAAGTACGATCGCCTGGGCACCATCGTATTTGATGGCCTCCAGGGCACTGAGGTAGACCTTTCTTACCAGTTCGTCGTGATCATCGCCGGCTTGGGCGATCACCATATCGATGGACCGGATCGACTGCAGGTTCTCCATTTGACCGAAGGCCCGAACATGAGTTCGATCCAGCGCCAGCAGGCTGTCGCTCATGGTGATGATCGAAAATGTCTGGGCCAGGGAAAGGGCCGTCAGCACCTGCGGGGCAAAGCCACCGATGACCGGAATGCGGACGACTTCGCGCGCCGGTTCCACGCCACAGTTGTCAAAATCGCTGACGAATACACCGTTATAGCCGTCGTCCTGGGCCTGCTGAACCCGCTCGATCACATGCGGTGCGTTCTGTGAAATTGCCCAACGGCTTTGGATAAACGGCGTGCCGCCATCGATGTTAACCACGTCGAGGTCGACGTCAGGCGCCAACACCGGTTCCACGACAAGCTTTGCATTGGCGTTGTACTGATCCGTGTTGATGGGGATCACCATCAACAGTTTTTTCTTGTCCCGTTTGGCAGCCATGGCGTCACATATGTCCCTTTTACGGGCCTCATTCTGAGTGAGGCGTTGCGCGCGGATTATACGGGCCAGTGATTGCGCGGTCTATTGGCTTTGCGGACAGGCCGGATTGCAAGACCCTTTCAGGACGGCCCGACTACGAGAATTGTCGTCGTTCATTCGCGACATAGCCTGCCACGACCTGTAGGACCTTGTAGGCGGTTGCGGCATCGTTCTGAATGACGGCCAGAAACTCTTCCTTGCCCAGCCTCAGGAAAGTCGCGTCGGTTTCGGCTTGCAGGCTTAGGGACCGGGGCTCGTTCTGGATCACACCCAGTTCACCAATCAGCACCGATGGCTCGACCTCTTTGACGCGCTGTGTGGCGCCGTCCTTGTCGGAACGGTAGAGACCGGCCTGGCCTTCCGTCAGAATGAAGATCCCGTCGGCGGAGTCATCACCAAGCGCAAATACCACCTGCCCGGACTTTACATGCTGCCAGCGAGAGCCGAACGCCAACAGGCGCAACTGCCTTGGACTGAGATCCGAGAACATGGGTGCCTCGGAAAGCACGGACACCTTGCGCATCAGATCTTCGGATGCGCTGCCCTGGTCGTCGGCCGACGTGGTCAAACCGTCGGTGGCGATGCGGCCTTGATGCATTTCAAGGTGCAGGTCGAATGGGCCATCCTTGGGGACGGTGTCATCCAGGTACAGTATGGTCGCATCTGGCAGAAACCTGCGCAGGTAGCCGATGGTTTCCGACTGGCGGTCGGGGTCTGCCGAACCGCTCATCGCGCGGTCAAGTACCAGAATGTCCGGACGCTTGATCACCGCGCGCATCAGCGCCAGCGGCTCGGTCACGGCGGTGGGAAGGTTCTGACCCCCCAAAGACACCGGCATGTCAAAAATCAGGTCAGTGATCATCTGTCGGGTTTCGGCTTCGGCCAGCGTTTGAGTGACACATGACCTCAGGTCTTCTGCCCCGCCGCCCGCAAGTTCGCTGACCATGCCGAAGATCGCGTTTTCGATGACGCTTAGACCCGGTGCGAAGGCCCCAATCTGCAGCGGCACGAACGTATCGCCGAAACTCTTCAGCAACTCGGCCGAATGGCTTTTTCGCAGATCCACGATCCGGCGCTTCAGATCGTCCGAAAAGGCGGGGCCGATCTTGTCCGACGAAATCGCGAAGGGTACGGCCAGGATGCTTGCAAGTTTGTCGTCACTTACCTTGCTGGCATCCCGGTCCCGGGTTTCCTCGATCAGCGTCAGGACCTTGTCGTAGGTTTCGGGGTCCAGCCCCAATCGCCGAAACAGTGGGTGATCGGTTGCATCGCGCCCAAAGATCTGGCGCAGCATTTCGACCACATCTCGGGTCAGGGCCAACAGCGTCTGATCCAGCTTGAGGCTGCGCAACTTCTGAAGAAACTCCTGCCGCGTGGCCAGCAGTCCGATATCAATTGGCTCGCGGGGTGTCGCAAACAGCAGGTTTTGCAGGACCGGCAGGGCCGGGTTGTATGTATCGACGTCAAAGAGATGAGTGTTTTCCCCCAGACCCGCCGCGTCGATTGCCGCACGCACCTTCGGGCGCAACTCGACAAGCTTGGTGGCCAGGTCCGGGTGGTCGTCAGGATCAAAGCTCAACGCGGCCGCGCGGCGGAAGAGCGAGTCGCCAGTTCCCGTCCCTTCGAGCAGATGATTGCGTAGATCGGACAAAATCTCTGCTGCTCCGGCCCCGTTTTGTCCCGGCGACGTCCACTCCGCCCCCAAGGCGTCCGGGCTGTTGCCGGCACGAATTGTTTCGGCATCTGCTTGCTGTTCGGATGGCGGCCCTTGCGGTTTGACCCGAAGCGGCAGCAGAACGTTTTCGCCGACTGTTCCGCGGAACAGCACGGGATTGGCACCGGCCAGCCCGATCCGCGCGGCAACGACACTTTGATGAAGCCTGGAAAGATCGAGACCGCTTACCAGCACCTGTCCATCGGTCGGCAGGATCTCGCGGGTCAGAAGTGCGGCCAGGGCATGTCGAGACTCTTCGACCGGGCAGGAAATTCCGACCGCAAGACCGGCCGGAACGACCAGGTCGAGATCGTCAAGCACACGCCTGCCATCCGCGTTGCTGACCGACACGTGGTCGAACTGAATGTCACCGTGCAAACGCGGGACTTCCGCGGGCTCACCATCAAACAGGGTCTCGTCCAGCATGAGCGGCGGCGCGAACCGTTCGGTTACGGTTGTCCAGCGCAACGACACGTCCTGCGTTTGATTGTAATACGCCAGAAGCTCTTTCCACGGGCTCGACAGGTCCTTGTACGCTGCCAGCGCCGCAACCAACGCGCCGATCGAAACAGCGCCATTGATCACAAGGTAGCCACCGACCGAGTAGAATAGGAAAGGTGTTAGCTGCGTGATCAGGTTGTTGATGAACTTCATGAAGAACTTCTTTTTGAAGATCTTCAGGCGGATCGAAAACAGCAGTCCCAGCTGCGCCGAAATCATCGCGCTGCGATAGCGCCAGCCGCCATTGGTGCGCAGCGTCGTCGTGCCGGCACTGGTTTCACCGATCTGGGTTGCCAGCACCCGCACTTCTTTGATGCGGTCCTTGTTCAGCAGATTGAGCTGGCGCTGAAGCTTCGGGATCAGCCAGGCCTGCAGGGGTATTAGCGCGACGGCCGCCAGACCGAACCAGACGCTTTGCAGAAACAGGAACGTCAGGATGGTCAGCATCTGGCCCGCCTGCAGAACCGGCTGGCTGAGCGCGTCGCCCATCAGACCGCCCATCGGCTCGCTTTCCGACGTGACCATGGATACCAGTTCACCCTGACTGACACGTTCGAAGTAGGGTTGTGGAAAGCGCATGATCCGCGAGATCAGGATGTACCGAAACCGGCGCAACATCCGCTCGGCCAGAACACCCTTCATGGTGTTGATCCGCATCTTGGCAAATCCATGCGCCAGCACGGACAGCAGAAAGCCCAGGCAGAGGATCGACAAAAAGGTGATCTGGCCAAGCTCTACACCCCACACCGTAACAATCTCGCTGCCCGCGCCGATGGCATCATTGATGATCCGCTTCGGCAGTTCGAGCGTCAGGAAGAGCAATGGAAACAGACAGCACGTGACGGCCAGCAGAACCAGTTGATCCCGCTTTGAGTGTTTCCAGATGAAGCGAAAGATTGACGGTTCGATGGGATGGATTCCAGAACAGGTGCAGTGGTGTAGACGGACCAAAGCGACCGATGCCGCCTTCGCCGGTTGCCCGAAGTCTAGGAGGTTCGATCCACTCTGCCAATGATGGGCTGGACAACGACTGGCTCACGTGGTGACGTCGGCGTACGGCAGTATCGAAGACGCGTTCGGTTCTCGGCAGTGTCTAAGTGGATAAATCCGTCGTCGCGTGCCGCCGCGAGACAGCATGGTCCACCTTTAGCTGCGGCTAGCAGTCTCCTAGGCCTGGCAACGAAATCTTCTATGACTTTCTCTTCCGCCAAATCGACATCGACTTG
>CAYWND010000003.1:0-21958 GCA_964459085.1 uncultured Oceanibium sp.
CCGCATCCAGCGCTGGGTACGAGTTGGGCCTGCTGGCCGCTGCAGGCACGCTGACCATCATCCCCGGCGCCATCGTCATCTGGTTCGTGCGCAACTACATCGCCCGTGGCTTTGCGATGGGGAGGGTCTGAGATGCGCCTGTTGTTTCTGCCCCTGATCCTGCTGCCGACATCCGCGATGGCCCAACAGGCCGGCTGGGGCAATGTCGGCCAACAAGAGGAGAAAGGATTTTCCTGGACCGATCCGCTGTGGCCGGATTTCTGGATGGCGTGGACCCCAGCAACTCTGGCGGTGTTCGTGGGCATCTTCACGGCCATCGCCGTGATCGGATTGATGGAAGGGTTCAAGTACCGCGACGGCCTGGAACGCCGCGGCGTACTGGGCCTGACCACGACCTTGGGCGACCGGTTGTTCATCACGCTGCTTGGGTCCGCCTACATCTTCCTGGCGTGGCTGGGCATCGTCGGGCAGCCGATCTGGATCCCGCTGTTCATCGCCATCGGCTGGGGTTTCTTCGTGTTTTGGAAAGTTTAGGCTTCGCCTGCGTGGCAATCAGTGCTTTGGTAAGGCACGAGGAGCGGAATATCGCAGACCGAAAAGACAAACTGGGCCTATGAGAAAGAGAAAAAGCGGAAATCTTCTGACCGAAGTAGAGCTGGAGTTCATGTCTGAACTCTGGGCTCTGGGCGAGGGATCGGTGCGCGATGTGCTCGATCGCCTGCCGCCCGACCGCAACCTGGCCTATACGTCCGGCGCGACCATCCTGCGCATTCTCGACGAGAAAGGCTTCGTCGACAGCCGCAAGGAAGGCAAGACGCTCGTCTACAGGCCGCTTCTCGAGAAAAACAAATATCAGACCCGATCGTTGCAGAATCTGTCCCGGACGTTGTTTGACGACACGCCCGCCACGCTGGTGGCACGGCTGGTCGACGATGCCGGGCTGACGCCGTCGGATCTCGAGGACATTCGGGCGCTGGTGGAGAGGAGGCTCCATGATGACAGCGATGATGCCGGCACTTGAACTTTTCATAGACACCAACATCCTGCTGCTTCTGGCCTATGGATTCTGGTGGGTGGCGCAAACGGCGTTGCAACGCAGCGGGCTTAGGCACAACTTCCCGCTTCAGTTGCGGATCCTGAAGACGACGCTGGTCCTGACCATGCTCAGTCCGTTGATGGCGCTGGCGGCCGTCACGGCCAGCCAGGCGTTGTGGCCACAGACCCCGATCACCATCGGCGACATCGCCGTGGCGGCCTATCTGCGCGGGGACATCGCGATCCCGGCTGTGGAATTCGAGGCGCTGTTGAACACACGCAGCCGTACGCTCGAAGCGCTGTTCGACTCGCACGGGGCCTGGTTGATCGGGCTAGCCCTCGCAGCAGCCGCTGGCGCGGCCGCGCAGGCCGCCATGACCTTGCGTTCAGCGATCAAGCTTCGCCGGGCCATCGCGCACAGCTATCTCTGGCGGCAGACCCGCACGACCGAGATCCGGGTCTCGGACACGGTGACGGTTCCTTTCGCCGCGCGCGGCCTGACCCGCCGATATGTCGTTCTGCCCTCCAGCCTGGTCACGCATCCCCGGGACCTGCGTCTGATCCTCGCCCACGAGTTTCAGCACCTGCGCGGCGGCGACGTCGAATGGGAGCTGGCGTTCGAGGCGATGCGCCCACTGCTGTACTGGAACCCCGCCTTCCTGATGTGGAAGCGCGCGTTCAACCGCCTGCGCGATCTGGCCTGTGACCAGTCGGTCGTGACCCGCCGCCGGATCACCGCCGGTGCGTATGCCGATTGCCTGGTCGATTTCTGCGAACGCCGCATCCGCACCCAGGCACCGCGCGCCATGCGTGTGGCGTTCCTGCAGACCGGCTCGCGCAATGCGCGGCGGATGTTCGAGGATCGCATCCTGGCGCTGGAACACATCCCCACGGGCGCGCGCAAGCGGGCCGCCGCAGTGATGCTGACCGTGCTTCTGGCATTCGGGATATCACTGGCGGCCGCATCCGTGCGCCAATCGGGCGACTGGAGCCAGGACCGCCTGATGTTGTCGACCGTCGTAAACCTGGAACGGCTCGAGGCGCGGGGCTTCTGATCCCGGCTTCTATTCCGCTGGGGCTCCCAGTGCATCACGATGGAAATCCTCGCGATACGGGCGCGCGCCTTCGGGCAGGGCGCGCCTGACATAATAATCCTCGTATCTCAGTTGCCGCGCCAGGGCCGGCAACACCTCGCGATAGGCGGCAAGGATCGACGGGCTGGGTGCTGGCAGGTCATCCTTGATCAGGTCGTGCAACTCGGGCAGCCGATGATAGGGCACCATCGGGAACATGTGGTGTTCGATGTGGTAGTTCATGTTCCAATAGATGAACCGGCTGATCGGGTTCATATAGACGGTGCGGGTGTTCAGCCGGTGATCCAGAACATTGTCGGCCAGCCCGCCATGTTGCAGATACCCTGTCATGATGAAATGCCATGCCCCATAGATCCGCGGCAGGCCGATGACCATCAGCGGCAGGATCGACCCCATCCCGATCGCGGTCAGGATCGTTGCCGCATAGATCACCATCCAGATCCGCGCCACGCGGATCACCTTGGGCTGTTCGGCCTCGGGGATGAAATCCGCCTCTTCGGGGTGAACCCGCCCCGACGCGTTCAGCAGCATGCGCCCCAGCCCGTTCCACAGATCCGGCAGTCCGACAACGTTCAGCGCCATCTGCAATGCAGCAGGCGGGCGCATGGCCGCAATTTCGGGATCGCGCCCGACGATGATCGTATCCGTGTGATGGCGTGCGTGGCTCCACCGCCAGGTCACTGGGTTTCGAATGATCAGAAAGCTGGCGATGTTGTAGACCACGTCATTCATCCAACCGGTCCGAAACGCGGTGCCGTGCCCGCATTCATGCCAGCGGCTGTCTGACGCCGAGGTATAAAGCACACCATAGGCCAGCCAGAATGGCGCCGACCACCATGACGGCCACAATGCGATCCCCAGACCTGCGAACAGGATCATGCAGCCATACAGCACGATGGTGTCCCGGATCGCCGGTTGGTCCGACCGCCGCATCAGGTCCTTCATCACCTTGCGTGGAATATCAGAGTGATACCACTCGGCCGCCGCCAGGCCGGTCTCGACCGCGCGTCTTCCGTCCTCACCCAGCAGGCTGTAATCTCGAGCGGTCATTGGCACCCTTCCCCAGTTGCGCCCACCCTAGTCCATTCGCTCAGCCCTCGCCAAGACATGAGGCCGTCCGTTGCCCAGAAGGGCTTGACCCTTCGGCCTGCGCGACAGCAAGTTGTTCGGAACGGAGGGTCGCAATGAACGACGCACATCGCGAAACCGGCGCGCTGGTGACCGGCGCGGCGCAAGGCCTGGGCCTGGCCATCGCTCAGGAACTGGTGGCGCAAGGTTGCCGCCGCATTGTCCTGGCTGATCGAAACGTCGCACTTGGCGCCGCAGCCGCCCGCGACCTAGCCCGCGATGGCATCGACGCACGGTTTCTGGAAATTGACTTGGGCGATATTCCAGCGGCCCGGACCATCGCCGATACGGCCGCCGAGATGATCGGGGATGTGACCGCCCTGGTCAATTGCGCCGCCAGCACTGCGCGCGGATCGATCCTGGACACCAGCCCGGACCAATGGGACGCGATCTTCAACCCCAACGCAAAAGGCGCCTTCTTCGCCCTTCAATCCTTCGCCAATCGTGCCATCGCGCGCGGGCACGGTGGATCAGCCGTCAATATTTTGTCGGTGGTGGTGCATGCCGGACTGCCGTTTCTTGCTCCCTACGCCGCATCCAAGGCCGCACTGTTGAACATCACCAAAAACGCTGCGAACACTCTCGCCCCGCATCGGATCCGCGTGAACGGGATCAACGTGGGCTGGATGGACACCCCGGGCGAGGACCAGACCCAACGCGAGTATCATGGCCGCGAGCCAGGATGGTTGGCCGAGGCCGAGGCCAACATGCCCTTTGGCCAGCTCGTGAAACCGGAACACGTCGCGGCTCAGGCGGCCCTGTTTCTCGGCCCAAGATCAGGCGTGATGACTGGGGCCATCATCGATTTCGACCAGCAGGTCGTCGGCGTCTATCCGGATACCAACGACAGCTAACCCCATGCGCAAAAACGACTTTCACCACCCCTTTTTCATTCCGCTCTGGCGCCGCGTTGCCATCGTTGCAGTGTGCCTCGCCTGGGGCGTGTTCGAGCTTGTGATGGGCAACACCATCTGGGGGCTGCTGTTCGGCGGAATCGGCGGGCTGGCGGCCTGGCATTTCTTTGTGACATGGGGCGACGGCCCCACTCCGGACGCCTGACGCCGGCTTCGAAAAGGCAGAGATTTGCCTTTTTGAATATTTTAAGACAAACGCCCTTGCAGTTGTGCGCGGATAGTCTACTTAGACCCCCGGATGAGTTGAGCGGTCTCTCAGCGGACCGATCGTTACGCGCCGTCGCCCCCCATGACGGCGTGTCAGTCGCCGAAGGCGTGTATCTGCCTTCGGCGACGATCCACAAAGATCCGAAAACAAAGAAGATTGTCTCGCTCTCGTTGTGCGGCCGGATGTAGATCCAGCAAGCCGGTTGCACAGCCCGTTTGCCCACAAAGCCATAGGCGAGCGCTTGTGTTCGATTCGCGCCATGAGTGGCAGCAAGGCGGTCGCTGCCGCGTCGTTCCAGAAATTCATGCGCGTTGCCAGGCTGGCAATGGACTTGTGGACAGCTTCTCAGGTCAGCAGCTCGCGGGCGAGCGCCGGGGACAGAGGCGCGGGGCGGTCGCAGGACGTTGCCAGATCAACATGTGCTGCCGTCTCACCCGCCCGCAGGATCGCCGTCATAATCTCGGTCACATGCAGCGCCAGCCGCCCGTCGCAGCGATGAGGTCCTCCGTCGCGGATGGCGCGCACCATGTCGGCCAACCCGACCCCGCGATAGTTGGCGCGACCATCCGGCTGGTTCGGCTGGCCCAAAGGGTGTCCGGCGTCGACACCGGTATCCACCGGACCATCACCAGCCTGGACCACCAAATCACCGCCAAAGAAATTGGGATCCGGCAGGAAAAGCGCTGCTTCGGTGCCGTAAATCTCCATCGGCTGATGCCGGTGCGCCGGGACATCCCAACTGGCCCCCAGCGTCGCCACCGCGCCGTCGCGAAACTCCAGCAGGGCATGCAGCGTCGTGGGGGTCGCAACCTCGATCCGCGCGCCCTGCCTGGGGCCACTGCCGATCACGCGCTCCGCCCTGCCCGTGGCACTCATGGCCGAGACGCGCACGACCGGTCCCAACAGTTGAACCAGTGCACTGAGGTAATACGGCCCCATATCCAGGACCGGCCCGCCGCCAGGCTGAAAGAAGAAATCCGGATCGGGATGCCACCCCTCCGTGCCTGCGGACATGACATGAGCGGTCGCCGCCACCACACGCCCGATCCGCGCCGCATCGACCAGCGCCCGCGCGGCCTGCTGCGGCCCGCCCAGAAACGTATCCGGGGCGCAGCCGACGCGCAGGCCGCGATGCTCGGCGAGGTCCAGCAATGCAGCACCCTCGGCCACATCCAGCACCAGCGGTTTTTCCGAATAGACATGCTTGCCGGCAGTCAGCGCAGCACGGCTGACCTCGGCATGGGCTGCCGGTACGGTCAGGTTCAGGACCACATCGACATCTGGGCGGCGCAGCATCTCGTCGACGCTGTGTGCGGCAATCCCATGCGCCGCCGCCACGCGCCGCGCCCTCGCACTGTCAAGGTCCGACACAGCCCTGATGCAGAACCCGTCGAACATCGTTGCCAAACGCAGATAGGTGGCCGAGATGTTGCCACAGCCGACGATGCCAACCCCAACCGTCATTGGGCCCCGGCAAAGCGTTGGGTCGCGCGCAGGGCGGCGGCCGCGAACCGGCTGTCGTCCGAAGGCAAGTCATGCTCCACGATCAAAATCCTGGCTGTCGACGCCCGCACCGCCGGCATGATCCGGTCCCAATCCAGCACCCCGTCACCGGGATCCGCCCAGCCGCCCTCGTCCGCGTTCTCACCCGCTGGTGCTGCGTCCTTGATGTGCACCGACGCCAGCCGGTCGGCCAGCTTTCCGACCCAGGCCACCGGATCCTGCCCAGCCCGGTGGACCCACCCAACATCCAACTCGACCTGCACTTCAGGCGCGGCGGACAACAGATGGTCCAGCGGAAACGACCCGTCCGACAGGGGAACAATCTCGAAATCATGATTGTGCCAGGCCGCGACAAGGCCCGCATCCGCCATCCACGCCGTAGCCCTCGCCAAGCGCTTGCCGATCTCTTGCCAACCCGTCGCATCGGTGGGCCGCGCTTCGGGCGCCAGATAGGGCGATACGATGATCTCCAGCCCGAACCGCCTCGCCAGCCACCGAACGTGATCGGGCCGCTGCTCCAGATCCTCCAGGGCGATATGCGCACTGGGCATCGACAGGCCGCAGGCCTCCAAACTGGCGGCCAGCGCGCCGGCCTGCGCAGGGGTATCCAGCAGCGCGCCGTACCCCTCGACATGCCGATAGCCAAGCGTCGACAGCATCTCCAGCGTCGCCTCGACCGAGGTCGACGCGCGCGAAGAATATAGCTGATAGGATATTGGCAGCATCGCCCCAGGCTCCTTTGGCACGTATCCGGGCTACCCATTCCGGGGCCCGGCATCAAGCGTCTTTGGTCTGCGCCCAGTTGCAACAGTCTCGCAACTGGCTAATATGCCCCCATGGCAGACGACCAAGACGCGCAACACCCCCTCGAAGCGGCCTTGCGAGACGGCGGGATCCGCATCACGCGGCAAAGATCCGCAATCCTGAAGGTGCTCGAAACGGCGGGCGACCACCCCGATGCCGTCGAACTGCACCGCCGCGCGCAGGAAATCGACCCGTCGGTATCGCTGGCGACGGTCTATCGCACGCTCTCGGTGCTCGAAGACAACGGCGTGGTGCATCGGCACGCGTTCGAAGGCGGAGGCGCGCGGTTCGAAACCGCGGACGAACCACACCACGACCACATCATCGACATCGAAACCGGTCGGGTGACGGAATTCCGGTCTGAAAAGATCGAAAAGCTGCAAGAAGAAATCGCCGCCGAACTGGGGTTCGACGTGGTCCACCACCGCCTGGAACTCTACTGCCGCAAGCGCCGCTGACCGTCCACATATACGAAACAATCTTTCCCCTTTCTCCGATCTAGCCCGGTTTGCAGAACGGATTATGTTGCCTGCCAACACCAGTTCTGCGGCTGCCACCCCGGCAGGCGCGACAGAGATCGGAGAGAGAGATGCTGAACCAGATCAAGGGTCTGCACCATGTCACCTCGCTGGCATCGGACGCCCGTCGCAACAATGCGTTCTTCACGGATACGCTGGGCCTGCGCCGGGTGAAAAAGACCGTCAATTTCGACGCCCCGGATGTCTATCACCTGTACTACGGGGACGAGGTCGGCTCGCCTGGGTCGGTGATGACCTACTTTCCGTTTCCCGACGCGGCACGCGGCCGTCCGGGCACGGGCGAGGTCGGCACCACCGCCTTTTCGGTCCCCGAAGGATCGCTGGGCTATTGGCATCAGCGTCTGGCCGCCAAGGGTGCCGACGGCCTGCGCGAGTCTACAGCATTCGGTGCGAACCGCCTGGAATTTGCTGGGCCGGACGGCGACGGGTTTGCGCTGGTCGAGGTCCCGGACGACACCCGCGCGCCATGGACCGGAACGGACGTGCCCGCCGACGCGGCGATCCGCGGGTTTCATTCGGCGGCGATCCGACTAAACGACACCGGCGCGCTGGCCGAGTTGCTGGGCTTCATGGGCTACCAGAAACAGGACAGCTCTGACGGCACCACCCGGTTCGTCGTCCCCGGCGGGACTGCCGACACGATCGATCTGGAAGAGATGCCCAACATCGCCCATGCTGCACAAGGCGCGGGATCGGTGCATCACATCGCGTTTGCGGTCGAGAACCGCGAAAAGCAGCTCGAGGTGCGCAAGGCGCTCATGGACACCGGCTATCAGGTCACACCGGTGATCGACCGGGACTATTTCTGGGCGATCTACTTTCGCACGCCTGGCGGTGTCCTGTTCGAAGTGGCGACCAACGAACCCGGCTTTGACCGGGACGAGGATCGCGCCACCTTGGGAGAGACCCTGAAGCTGCCGACCCAGCACGCGCATCTGCGCGACGCGCTGGAGCAGCACCTGCAACCGCTGGAGGACGCGTGACATGGCACTGGACAGCTATCACCACCTGGATACCGGGCCGCAATCCGGCGATCGCGACACCGCCCCCCTGTTCTTCACCTTTCACGGAACAGGGGGCGACGAACGCCAATTCGTCGATCTGGCACAGACGCTGGCGCCGGATGCGCGGATCGTCTCGCCCCGCGGCGATGTCAGCGAGTTCGGCGCGCTTAGGTTCTTTCGCCGCAGCGGCGAGGGCATTTATGACATGGACGACCTGGCCAAACGCACCGCGGCGATGGCTGCGTTCATGGCCGCGCAAAAGGCCACGACGCAGCCGTCGGGCACGATCGGACTGGGATATTCCAACGGGGCCAACATCCTGGCCTCGGTCCTGCTGGAGGCGCCCGAGATCGTGGATACGGCCGTGCTGATGCACCCGCTGATCCCCTGGGCGCCAGCGCCCCAGCCGGGCCTGGCCGGGCGGCGGGTGCTGATCACTGCCGGGCGGCACGATCCGATCTGTCCTCCCGAATGGACAGTCGAGTTCGCCGACTACCTGACCGATCAGGGCGCACAGGTAACGCTGGACTGGCATGATGGCGGGCACGAGATCCGACAGGAAGAAATTGCGTCGGTGCAGGCATTCCTGAATACCGAGAAAAGGGCCGCCTGACATGTCCGAAATCACCTTGCAGGAGTCCGGCTCAAAAGGGCTCTATGTCTATGCCACCGAAGGTGCCGAGCCGGCCGAGATGACCTACTCGCGGGCCTCCGCCGCGTTGATCATCATCGACCACACATCTGTGCCGGATGCCTATCGTGGGCAAGGTGTTGGGGTGAAACTGGTGGAACGCGCGGTCGAGGATGCACGGGCCGGTGGCTGGAAGATCCTGCCGCTCTGCCCGTTTGCCGCCGCGCAGTTCCGTCGGCACCCCGAATGGGCCGACGTCAAAAGTTGAGGATCGCAACCGGGGTTGGCAGGGCCTATCCCGCCAGCTCCTCTTTCAGGGCCAGAAAACCCCGCATATCCGACAGTGAAAGGATACCGCACAGCCGGTCCTCCTCGACCACCAGAAACCGACGCAGCCCGGTGCGCAAGAACATCTCCAACGCCACCTGCGCCGGGGTGTCGGGCGCAAGTGTCGCGGCCTGATCCAGCGGCACCATGACGGCTGCAACAGCCGTCTGGGCGCGCGACGGTTCGGGCACTGCCCGCACCCCCGCACTGTCGACATAGCCCAGCAGGCGGCCGTGCTCGACCACCGGGATAAAGCTCATGTGCCGGGGCAGCATCACCTTGTCGACCAGCTCAGTCACCGACACCGCCGGGGGCACCACCACCGGCGAAGGGGTCATCAGATCCCGCGCCAGCGTCCCCATCAGATCCAGACGATAACGTGCGGCGCTGAAGTTGTTTCGCGCGGCAGAGAATACGAAAAAGCCGATCAGGATCGTCCACATGCCGCCGATCCCGCCGCCACCTGCCAGCGACAGAACCCCCAGCCCGATCACCAGCGCGCCCAGTGCTATGCCCGTGCGTGCGGCCTGCATCGTCGCCCGGTCCATGCTGCCCGACCGTTTCCACAGGATGGCACGCAGAACCCGCCCGCCATCCATCGGATAGGCCGGGATCAGGTTGAACACGCCCAGCGCAGTGTTCACGAAAACCAGATACCCCATCAGCGCAACCGCGCCGGTGCCCAGGCCCGCCACCAGCGGCCCGGCCAGATCGAACGCCAACGCCAGCGCAAAGCTCATCGCAGGACCCGCGACCGCAATCCAGAACTCCGCACCTGGGGTGGGCGGTTCTTCCTCCATCTCGGCCACGCCGCCAAAGACGAACAAGGTGATGCCCGCAATCCCCAGACCATAGTTCCGCGCCGTCAGGCTGTGGGCCAATTCGTGCAGGATCAACGACGCAAACAGCCCCAGCATGCCCAACAGCGCCAACACGAAATGGGTTCCCGACCCGGCGCGCGGCAGAATCAACGGGAAGTACTGCGTCGACAGCGACCACAGGATCAGCCCGGCGATCAGCAGCCAACTGGGATCGATCCTCAGCTGGATGCCGTACAGCTTGAATAACGGTACCGCGTTGCGGAACATGCCTGCTGTGCTCCTTCCCCGTCCGGCCGCTCAATCCCGGTCCAGCAGGCCGGATTGCTGCTCGTTGCGGATGCGGCGGATCATCTCGACCATAAACGCGGTATAGAACCCGATAATCAAGAGGCCGTTGGCCGCCGCGATCCCGGACAGCAGCCGCCATTCGAATGGCAACAGGACATCGCCAAAACCCAGCGTCGTGAACGAGACAAAGGCGAAATAGACCGCCCCCTCCCAGGTGACAAAGATCCCCAGGCTGCGAAACAGCATCGCCCAGACACAGACATTCGCGGTGATCGCGATCTGTACCCACAGGACCAGCAGGCTCATCGCCACGATCAGCCGCGCCCAATGCGGCGGGCGCAGCAACCAGGGGCCCGAACGGCCGATAAAGATTGCCGCGGGCCCCGCGAACGCGGCCGATACGACGACGCTGGCCAGGACCGCGACCATTCCGATTGCCAACTGGTCCCACATGGGTCGCGCTGCTCCGTTTTCGAAGGTTGCCGAGATCTAGCATGTGTTGCCCGAACGTGGCCAGCGGCCCCTTGATCGAGGTCAAGGCACAGCGGCTGCGGTCTGGCGCAGTCTGGCCACAGCAATTGAGGAGGGAACATATGGTTTCGCTGCAGGACCGCAAAAAACAGCTGACAGATCGTCTGCAAGCGCTGAACACACGACTGCACGGGATCGAGGACGTGCTCGAAACCGAACCCACCCGCGATTTCGAGGACTACGCGACCGAACACGAAGGCGACGAGGTGCTGGAAAGCCTGGGCCAGGCAGGGCTGGACGAGATTCGGATGATCCAGGCCGCGCTGGAACGGATCGAAGAGGGCGAGTATGGTATCTGTCAGCGATGCGGTGCGGACATCCAGCCCGAGCGGCTGGACGTCCTGCCCTATACGCCAATCTGTCGAACCTGTGCCAATGACTTGGGGGGCTAATGAGTTTCGAAAACATCAAGGCATCGATTGCGCTGCTGCTGGATCAGATGACCGAAAAACCCGAGGATGAACACCAGTTGCAGGAACAGCTGCGCGAAAAGCTGGCGGAACTCAAGGCACTGGGCCAGCCGCTGCCGCAGGACTTTGTGGACCTCGAACGCCTGCTGGACCAGCGCCTGGAACAGCGCCACAAGCACGCGGGCAGCTAGGCGCCAGACACGTCTCAGTCCTGATCGCTGCGCGAGAACAGCGATCTGTTCTGCGCGATGAACGCCCGGATCAGGGCGGTCAGTCCCCCCATCTCGCGGCCCCTGAGGTGGACATATCCTGCAAACGCCCCGATCGACGCACCGACACAGTCGACGATCAGGTCCCACATCGTATCAACCAAGCCGCTTTTCTGCATGTTCAGGCCAAAGAGCTGATCCATCGCAAACTCGAAGATTTCCCACACCGCCCCGATCGTGACCGCCGTGGCAAAGGCCATGAACGCAATCGCCGTTGGTGGCGCGGCAAATCGGTCGCCCTCGAACAACATGAAGACGAACAGGAACCCGATCAGGCCAAATCCCATCGCGGACCCGCCGTGCAAGACCACATCCCACCACCAGTAACGCTCGTAGAAATCGAACGCCTCGCCCAGAAAGATCGTCCCGAATATGAACAGCGTGATCGCCACCAGAAAGCTGCCGGGCAGGCGTATTGCCAGCCAGCCCGCGATATAGCGCGGCAAAAGGGTCAGAAAGAATGTGACCGTCGAGACGAAGGCAAGCGACCAGTTGGCGCTGACCAGCCCGGTGATCGCACCGATCGCAAGGATCCAGCGGATCACCCGAACCGGCACCGGATTGGGGCCGTCCAGGCTTGCGGATTGGTCCGCCTCAGGGTGTTTTTGCGTCACGACGTCTGTCCCCGCCAGAAATTTCTCAGCGCTTGGGTCCTGATCCCTATATAACTAGGCAATCCCGGCAACCGTTTTCAATCCGATGCTGCGAGTCGCAAGCTATAACATCCGCAAGTGCATAGGGCTCGACCGGCGTCGCGATCCCGGGCGTGTTTTGGGCGTGATCGGCGCGCTGAATGCCGATGTTGTCGCCCTGCAAGAAGTTGATCGCCGCATCGGCGCGCGATCGGCCACGCTGGATCCGGGCCAGATCCTTGCACGAACCGGGCTGGTTCCCGTTCCACTGGGCACCAACGGCCCCAGCATGGGCTGGCACGGCAACGCCCTGCTGGTCCGCAAAGGGGCCGAGGTTCGGGATGTCGCGCGGATCACCCTGCCTGCTGTGGAGCCGCGCGGCGCAATCCGGGCTGATGTCTCGATCGACGGTCGAAACCTGCGCGTCGTCGGCGTCCACCTGGCCTTTCTGCCTGCCACCCGCCATGCCCAGATCGAAACCATCCTGGAACACCTGGACACGCTGCCCGAACAGCCCACGGTCGTGATGGGCGATTTCAACGAATGGTCGGGAACCGGTGCGCTGGCCGCCTTTGGTCCCGGCTACAGCGTTTGGGGACATGGCCCAAGCTTTCACGCCGCGATGCCCATCGGCCGACTGGACCGCATCGTCACCTCGACGGGCCTGCATGTGGCGCATTCCGGTGTCCACCGCAAAGGCGCTGCCAGGACCGCGTCAGACCATCTGCCCGTCTGGGCAGACCTGCGCCCCGCGGACCTGCATTCCCTGCAGGGCGATCGGGTGGAACGCTCCGAACCCCCTCAGAGCCAGCGGTCGTAGTCGCTGACCAGCAGGTGCCGGGGTGCGATATCTTCCTCGATGTCCGAGAACCGTCCGATCGGCTCGCGGAACACGTTGTCGGTCAGATCGTCATTGACCGTCGAGACCTCGCCGATCAGCACATCGCCGCCTTCGCCCCAGAAGGCATGCCAATCGCCCGGCATCAGCGTGACACTTTCGCCTGGCGCCAGTTTCAGATGCCCCCCTGCCGGAAACGTCCTGCGGCGGCCATCGGTCAGCACCGCAACCTCGGCCTCGGGATCGATCGACCCGTCAGGTAGCGACGCGAACAGCTCGATCACCAGCGTCCCGCCGCCACGATTGATGATATCCTCGGCCTTGATGTTGTGGCGGTGCATCGGTGACAGCTGATCCTGGCGCGAGATCATGATTTTTTCCGCATACAGCATCCCGCGCCCTGCCCCCAGATCCTCGGACGATCCGTTGCGCACGGTGAACAGGAACAGGCCCAGATCGGCAAACTTCCCCTGGCCATAATCCGTGATGTCCCAGCCCAGCCGGTTGTCGCGGATCATCGGCGCATCGTCTGCGGTCCGCGCCTTCAACTCGTCCGGCGACCAGTAGGCAAAGGGCGGCATGACATAACCAAACGACCGGATGAATGCGTCGCTTTCGGCGATGATTTCGTTGATTTGGCTTCGTTTCATTCGAATGATCCGATGTTGCGCTTGCCGACAGGGCGGCATCGCAGGTTGACGAACGCGGCCCCCGCACCTTTGATGGATGCCGCAGCATTGACAAGACCGAAAACGCACCGCGCCCACCAGGCGTGATCCCGCCAAAGCACCAGACATGCCCCTGACCGACCACATCGGCCTGACCGGCCCGAATTACGAAGTCGACATCGAACGCGGCAAGATCCGCGAGTTCGCGCGGGCCATGCAGGCACCCCTGCCCGAGTTCTGTTCCGGGCGGCACCCGGTTGTTCCGGCCACGTTCCTGGTTTCGGCTCCCTACACGTGGGGCTATACGCTGGAACGCCCCCGGGGGACAGTCTTTGCCGACATCGGCCACGACCTGACCGTTTCGCTGCACGCGGGCGAGACGTTCCGATTTCTCGGTCCCCCTCCCAGGGCAGGCGACAGGCTGACAGCACGCGCGATGTTAGAGGACGTCTGGACCAAGCCCGGCCGAACCGGTGGGGATCTCACATTTCTGCGCATGCTGACCACCTATCGCGATGCGGCCGGGGAAATACTGGTCGAACAGCGCTCGACCAGCGTCACAACGACGTCTCGCCCGTCACAAGAGGGGTGGGCCCCAACGATACCCGACTATGATCCGGACTATACGGATCTGGAACCGCCCAGCCCGTTTGGCGGTATCACCCGGGCCAACCCGACAGACCTGCGCGTCGGCGACAGTCCCGGCGATATCGATCTAGGACCTTTAAGTTTGCGCGACATTGTCCGGTTCCAAGGCGTGGTGGGCGAAGATGATCCGCTGCACCACGACACCGCATGGGCGGCGAAACAGGGCTATCCGTCGGTCTTCGGCCTCGGCACGCATCTGGCCAGCCTGCTGGCAGCCTATGCCGCGTACTGGATCGACCCCGCGCTTGTGCGTCGGTTCGACATCCGCTTTCGAGAGGTTGCATGGCCTGGCGACCGCTTGACTTGCGGCGGCAAGGTCACGCAGATCGACACCGCCGAACCCGGCGGCATCTGCATTCAACTGGCGTGCTGCCGCAGCGACGGCAAACCCCTGGTGACTGCGGAATTGGTATGTGCGTTCCCGGCCTGAGTGCCGGGAACGCACCACATTGGGTTAGCCGCGCGCGGCCGAGTTGGTGGGATCATTGGGACCCGGATCCGGGGTACGGTCCGGATCATCATCCGGACGACCGGGATCCGGGCACGGCAGACCGCCGGCCGTCGCAGTGGAGTTCGGCTCGCATTCGTCACCAGGCGGCAGGCATTGCTCGGCGGGCGCGGCGCCGGGGACATATTCTCCGTCCTCGCACCCGACGATACCCCCCAGCTTGTCGTAGATCGGCTGTCCCTGCAGCACTGGGGCTGACGGTTCGGGTGCAGGTTGGCTACACGCCCCGATCACGGCAGCAAATCCAAGTGCTGTGACGCTCCTGAGAACTGACATCTCTTATCTCCTAGCTTGTCAATGGTCCGAGTATGTCAGGTTGGTCCCTGCAATGGTTCACTTTTTTTCCAAAAACGTGAGAATTCCGCCGGATTGCGACACTCACGCCCGTTCATCCTTGGGCGATCCCATCACGACAAAGGACGTCAGCGTATTCACCTGGGGCATCTCGCCCAGAATGTCGGTGTGAAAGATCTTATAGGCAGCCAGGTCAGGCACCTCGACGCGCAACAGATACTCATAGGCCCCGGTGATATTGTGACACTCCTTGACCTGCGGGGCCAATGCGATGCCCCGCTCGAACGACTCCTGCGCAGCCTTCGAATGATCCGCCAGCCCGACCGCGACATAGGCCAGAAATCCCTTACCCATCGCCGCAGGGTCCAGAACAGCGCGATAGCCTGCAATGATGCCCCGGCGCTCCAGATCCTGTACCCGGCGCAGGCAGGCAGACGGGGACAGACCCACGCGGTCCGCCAACTCGATATTGCTGATGCGCCCATCGCGAGACAGCTCACGCAATATATTTTGCCCTATCTGGTCAATATCTACCATTTATTGCGCAAATCTCTCTATTCGATCGGGAATTGCAATTTCACCGCGGCTATAGTCGCACATAGTTGCGTCCATGACTATCGAGATTCTCTTTGCCCTGGCCATCTTTGCCTTCGTCACCTCGGTAACGCCGGGGCCCAACAACATCATGCTGATGACCTCGGGCGCCAATTTCGGGTTTCGCCGGACGATACCGCATATGCTTGGGATCGGGATCGGATTCACCGTGATGGTCTTTCTGGTAGGGATCGGACTGGCACAGGTGTTCGAGGCCTGGCCGCCCGCACACACGATCCTGAAAACTGTCTCGGTGGTCTATCTGCTGTGGCTGGCGTGGAAGATCTCTGGTTCGGCTGCGCCAAGCACCCCCGGGTCAGGCACCGCAAAAGGGACACCCCTCACCTTTCTGCAGGCCGCCGCCTTCCAGTGGGTCAATCCAAAGGCGTGGACCATGGCGCTGAGTGCAGTGGCCGTCTATGCGCCTGACCGGACATTGACCGCCGTCTTGCTGGTCGCACTGGTTTTCGGGCTGGTCAATCTGCCCAGCGTGTCGACCTGGACCATACTGGGCCAGCAACTGCGCCGCTGGCTCACCAATCCAGGCCGGCTGCGCGCCTTCAACTGGACCATGGCGGGGCTGCTGGTGCTGTCGATCCTCCCGGTGCTGTTGCCCGCCGCTTGACCACCGCTGCCCGTGGCGGTACCGCGGGACAATGGCAACCCCGTCCCCGATACCCCAAACCGAACCCGAGGCGCCCGTTTCCGCCACGGACAACGTGCGCGGTATCGCATGGATCCTGACCTCGGTCGTGGGGTCATCGGTGATGTCCGTCGCCGTACGCGAGCTTTCGGCGTCAATGGACAGCCGGATGATCGTCCTGCTGCGCGCGGTCATCATCCTGGCGATCCTGGTCCCGATGCTTGCGTTCTGGCCGGGCTTTCGGGCCCGCATGCGCTTTTCGCGGCCCTGGCTGCACGTCTGGCGCGGGGTGCTGATCGGGGTGTCGACGCATCTGGGGTTCTACACGCTGGCGCATGTCCCGCTGGCAACCGCCACGGTCCTGTTTTTCACCGCCCCGATATTTGCCACCATCCTTGCCGTGCTGGTCCACGGCGAACAGGTCGGTGTTCGCAGATGGTCAGCGGTCGGCGCGGGGTTCGTCGGTGCACTGATCATCCTGCGCCCCGGATTCGGCGAACTGGATGTGGCGATGCTTGCAGCACTCGCGTCTTCGGCGCTGTTCGCAATCGCGTTGACGATGTCGCGGGGCGTCAGCGTCGCGGACGGGCCAGCCGCGGCCTATGTCTCGTCGGTCGTGATCACCGTGCTGATCACCCTGCCGGTCGCCATGCCCAGCTACAGCCTGCCGCTGACCGGGTTCGCCTGGGCCGTAACCGCCATACTCGTGATCGGCGGGGCCGTCCGCGGCGTCGCCGATATCGAGGCCTATCGCTATGGCGAGGCCGCGCTCCTGGCCCCGCTGACCTACCTGAGGCTGGTGCTGGTCGGAGCAGCAGCATTTGCCTTCTATGGCGAGGTTCCGGACCGCGCGACCCTGATCGGCGCGGCGATCATCATCGCGGCGACCCTCTATATCACACGCCGCAAACAGCTGAAGTCACGCGGCTAGGTCGCGCAATCCGTACGCGGCGGTTTGGATGGCCATCTCGGCAGGAGTATTTTGAACAGAAAGAAGGCTCTTAACACTTCGTAAAGGGCCCCTCTTTGCTCTGGAAGTCCTCCTGAGCGCGAGGCAGCGCCTCGCCCTCGCGCGCCGACCGGGGCGCGAGCGATGATCTGAAACCGCCGCCAATTCTAGAACGCCTTGCGCGCACGCAGCGCGGCCGAGATCGTGCCGTCGTCCAGATAGTCCAACTCGCCCCCCACCGGCACGCCCTGGGCCAGCGAGGTGACCGCGACCCCCATCGGCTCGATACGGTCCGCGATGTAATGCGCCGTTGTCTGGCCATCTACGGTTGCGCCCAGCGCCAGGATCACTTCCGAGATGTCGCCGCCCTCGACGCGCCGCACCAGATCGGGGATCCGCAGATCTTCGGGACCGACGCCATCCAGCGCCGACAGAACGCCGCCCAGCACGTGATAGCGGCCACGAAAGACGCGCCCCCGCTCCATCGCCCACAGATCCGCGACATCCTCGACCACGCACAACTCGCCGGTCTGGCGTTTGGGATCGCGGCAGATATCGCAGGTTTCGGCGGTGGTGACATTGCCGCAGGTCGCGCATTCCCGCACCGTCGCCGCGGCCTCGGTCAGCGCCCGCGCCAGGGGCTGCATCACCGTGCTGCGCTTCTTGATCATCATCAGCACGGCCCGGCGCGCCGACCGGGGCCCCAGCCCCGGCAGCTTGGCCATCACCTCGATCAGTCGCTCCAGTTCCTTGCCGCCCTCGCCCATGTCGCGCAGTGTTCCGGTTTTACCCCACGCGTCAAGCCGAAAGCGACAGGGCCGCGGCGGCCGCGCCTATGCGGACCAGTCGGCCACGACGTCATAGCCCTCGGGCGTCGGTATCGCCTCCAGATGATCGGCGAACCGACCCCACAGCGCGCGTACCGCGTCCGCATTGGCATCCGAGGTCTCTTGGCTCTCGACAACCGATATCACATAGCCAGACCCATCCGGCGCCATCACGTTGATAAAGCGATGCATTCCCGGAAGGGCCAAGATGTCCCCCTTCAACTGGTGCATCAGGGCGGTCGCCGCATCCGTGGCATCCGCCTTCATCTTGTACTTGGTAACACGCGCAAACATGGTCTTCCCCTCTATAGGCCGGAATGATCTTGTCCGGCGACCCGGGATCCGGCCGTCCTCAGGGCGCTTGGGATGGATCATAGCACATTTGCGCCAGACACGCGTTCAGCGCATCCAGCCACGTCGGGGGCCAACACACGTTGGTGGTATTCCCAGGTGAGGCGCGGTCGCCCCGCGCCTAGCCGCGGGACCCATTGATCCTACCGCTCAGGCGCCAAAATCGCGAAATGTCAGTGGTTTGGGGCGCGCCGGAAGTAATGGATCTATTTCCAAGCGGTCCAAACCGCTGAGATGAGGCGATTTTGACGTCTGCGATTTGACGGATTTCCAGCCCGGACCGCGTCGCAGGGCCTTGAAATAGAAACACTATTCCAGCGGCCCTGCTCCTGGCCAGACAGAAAACCTGTCAAACCAGAGTGGCAGGATCAATGGGTCCCGCGCCTAGAACGGCATCTTCATGCCGGGGGGCAGGCCCATGTCTTCGGTGACCTTTGCCATCTCTTCCTGGGCACGGGCGCTGGCCCGGGCCTGGGCGTCCTTGATGGCCGCCAGGATCAGATCCTCGGCCACTTCCTTGTCGTCAGGATTGAAGATCGACGGATCGATGCTCAGGCCGGTCAGTTCGCCCTTGGCGGTGGAGGTCGCCTTGACCAGGCCCGCGCCGGCCTCGCCCTCGACCGTGATGTGGTCCAGCGCCTCTTGCGCCTCCATCATCTTGGTCTGCATCTCCTGCGCTTTCTTCATCATCCCGGCCATATCGCCGAGCCCGCCAAGTCCCTTCAGCATCGCAATGTCCGCCCTTTCGTCTGGTGATCCTGCGCCCCAGATACGCATCCCCGGCCTGCCCGACAAGCCCCGCGGCTGTTCAGCCGTCCTCGTCGAAGGGGTCCCACGTATCGTCGTCCTCGTCCGGTTCGGCCGGTGGCGCCTCGGCCTCGGCGGCCTGGGCGTCGGCGACACGCACATGCGCGTCCGTCACGCCCGGAAAGGCCGCGACCACCGCCTGCACCAAGGGGTGCGCCATGGCCTGACCCACCAGGTCGTCCCGCCGGGCGGCCCGTACCTCGGCAATCGTCTCGGCTTCCGCATCGGGCACCACGGACACGCCCCAACGCACACCGGTCCAGGCCTGCAAACGCTGGGCCAGACGTGCCGCCAGATCGGCAGGCGCGTCGTCAGTGGGCGTGAACTCGATCCGTCCGGGGGCATAGCGGGCCAGCCGCACATGCGCCTCGACATCGATCAGCAACTTGCCGTCGCGCCGGGCGCGGATCAGCGCCACCACATCCTCGAACGTGCCATACCGGGCCAACGCGCCAGAGTCCGCCGGTTCGGGCTGCGCCGCCAGGGCCATCTGCGGCCCCTCTCCGCCGCCAGGTCCGATGGCCGCCGCCGCCGGGGGCGGGGTCGAGGATACCGGGGCCGGTTGCGGTGTTGCGGCCCGAACAGACGGCGCGCCCCCTTGCCGGCCGCCACCGCCAGGCATCGGGGGCGCATCCTGCAATTTCTTCACCAAATCGCCAGGCGCCGGCAGATCCGCCACATGGGTCAGCCGGATCACCGCCATTTCGGCGGCCATCATCGGGCTTGGCGCGGCGGCGACCTCTTCCAACGCCTTCAGCAGCATCTGCCACATCCGGGTCAGGCTGCGCATCGGCAGCGCATCCGCCATCGCCTGACCGCGCTGGCGTTCATCGGGCGAGACGGTGGGATCATCGGCCACCTTGGGCGAGATCTTGACGACCGACACCCAATGGGTGACCTCGGCCAGGTCCCGCAGCACAGCGGTTGGATCCGCACCGGCCGCGTATTGCGCCGCCAGCTCGGCCAGCGCGGCCGGGGCATCACCCTTCATGATCATGTCGAACAGATCCATGACCCGGCCACGGTCGGCCAGTCCCAGCATGCCGCGCACCTGGTCTACCGTGGTCTCGCCCGCGCCCAGCGCCAACGCCTGATCCAGCAGACTCAGCGCGTCACGCACCGACCCTTCGGCCGCCCGTGTGATCAGCGCCAGCGCGTCGGGGGCCACCTGCACGGCCTCCTTGCCCACGATATCCGCCAGATAGGCCGTCATCACATCAGGCTCGATCCGGCGCAGATCAAACCGCTGGCAGCGCGACAGGACCGTCACGGGGACCTTGCGGATCTCGGTCGTGGCAAAGATGAACTTCACATGCTCCGGCGGCTCTTCCAGCGTCTTCAGCAGCGCGTTGAAGGCCGAGGTGCTGAGCATATGCACCTCGTCAATGATGTAGACCTTGTAACGCGCGCTGGCCGCCCGATAGTGGACGCTGTCGATGATCTCGCGGATATCGCCCACGCCCGTACGGCTGGCCGCATCCATCTCCAGCACATCGACATGGCGCCCCTCGGCGATCGCGCGGCAGTGCTCGCACACCCCGCAAGGCGCTATGGTCGGCCCGCCGGTCCCGTCCGGCCCGATGCAATTCAGGCCCTTGGCCACGATCCGCGCCGTTGTCGTCTTGCCCACGCCGCGCACGCCGGTCATCACGAAGGCATGGGCGATGCGATCGGCAGCAAAGGCGTTTTCCAGAATGCGCACCATCGCATCCTGACCGATCATGTCCGCAAATACTGCCGGGCGGTACTTGCGCGCCAGAACCTGGTAGCCGCCGGCCGCGTCTGGTGTCTTCGTCATGACCCCGTGCTAGCAGGTTTTTGCGGGCAGGAAAACGCCGGATGACCGTGGCTCAAAACCGTCTATTTGTGCCCATGGTTAACAAGTCATCTACAATATGTTGAAGTGACCTCAAATTTGCCTAAAACTCGAACTATCTGAGCCAAAGCGGCGCAGAAGGGCGCGATGCCGACTGCCGGACTTGCCGAACGGGCAGCCTGCTTTGTGACCGCTTTGGGGGCCGGGGTGGCCCCTTCGGACCGCGGCAGGGATGCCGCAAACGGTGGGTGGGCTGGCATGGCCAGGTTGCAGATATACGACTGGACCGAACCGGGCGGCGGCGGCGGGAACGCGGTCCTGTCCGAGTTCCTGCAGGTCCAACTGCCGCCCGATGGATCGGTGAGTTCGGCCAGTCTGCAGGGCACGCCCATCGAAAGCGCCGAGATATATGCCGCGACCATCGAGGATATGGACGCCCCTGCCAGCATCTATGATGTGGTCGTCTTTGACGATGGCGGCACGCTCTACTATGCCGCCCCTGACGGCGGGCTACTGCCCACCGACATCCGGTTTCGCCGCGGAGACCTGGAAAATCCCAACAGTCTCAAATACGGGGTCGACGCGGGAGGCGCGCAAGGAATCGCCGCCTGTTTCGTCGCCGGTACAGAGATCGAGACAGCCCAGGGCCCGCGCCGGATCGAGGATTTGCGCGTCGGCGATCTTGTAGTCACCCTGGATGACGGCCCCCAGCCGATCCGATGGATGGGCCACAGCACCGTGGCGACCGGGACCGACCTGGTGCCGATCCGGTTTCAACCCGGATCATTGGGTCCGAACCGGCCCGACCGGGACCTTATGGTGTCGCCCGCGCACCGGATGGTTGTCACCGGCTGGCGGGCCGAAGTGCTGTTCGGTC
>CAYWND010000004.1:0-13671 GCA_964459085.1 uncultured Oceanibium sp.
CAGATCACGATGGGCAGCACGGTCAGTGTATAAAGCAGGATCAACCCGATCCGCGTATCAAGCAGCGCCAGTTCCTTGTAGAGCACCAGGAACGGCAGCGCCAAGACCACCGGCGGCAGGATCAGCTGGCTGAGGAAAAAGAACGAGATATCGGGGTTGCGCATGAACCCGAACCGATAACGGAACCGGCTGAGGCCATAAGCCGCCATCGACCCCAGTACCACCGCCAGCGTGGACGATGCCAGCGCCGAGATGGTCGAGTTGGTGAACCGCTTCAGGAACTCTTCGCGCACCGTGGATTCCTCGCCTATCAGGCGCGGCGACAGTCCGATTGATTCCCACCCTTTCCACTTCGGGACAAAATCCCAAAACGGAACCAGATGCCCCTGCATCACGTTGGGGGCCAGTTTGAAGGATGTGCTCAGCGTCCAGTAGATCGGGAACAGGCAGACGATGGTCCACAAGATGAGGATGCCATAGATCGCAACCCGGCCTGCGAACCACTTGGCCTTGTGGCCAAGGTCGACCTCGTGATCGTGGAAAATCTGCTCCGACATCAGTACCTCGGGTTCATCCAGCGATCGACCGCCTTCATAAAGATGGTGATCGAGATCACGATCAGCACCAGATAGACGATGGCCAACAGCGTCCCGTAGCCCACGTTCGAGCGGTCACGGTATTCGCGGAAGATAAAGCTGGTCACGCTGTCGGTCGCCCCCCCCGGCCCTCCCGAGGTGACGTTGATGATCACGTCTGCCAGCTTCAGCTTGAAGATGATGCGGATCAGGATGGCCGTGATCGACACCGGCAGCATCAGCGGAAACGTGACCTCCCAGAACCCGCGCCAGCCGCTGGCGCCGTCGACCTTGGCGGCCTCTTGCACCTCTTTGGGAATGGCCTGCAGACCGGCGAGGATCATGATCATCATGAACGGGATGAAGGTCCAGGCGTCCATCATCATGATCATGGCCCGCGCGATCTCGGGCTCGCCGAAAAAGCTGGGGCGATCCCAGCCCAGCCAACGGGCCAGCCGCGAGATCGGGCCGAACCGGATCTCCAGCATCGACTTGCCGACCATCCAGCTGACCGCCACCGGGGACAGCATCAGCGGCAAAAGGAAGGCAACGCGAAAGAACTTCCGCGCCCGGATCTGACCCGCCAGGATCAGCGCCAGACCAAAGGCGATGGCGTATTCCACCAGGATCGCCAGCGTGTAGTAGACCATGTTTTTCAAGGCGTTCCAGTAGAACGGATCGCCCCACATCTGGCGCACGTTGTCCAGGCCGTTGAACTGCCGCCCGTCGGGGCTGGCCAGGTTCCAGTTCGAAAACGCGATCCCCAGTGCGAAGATCAGCGGAAAGATCACCATCGCCACGACGAACAGGACGGCAGGCAGCACAAAGAGCGTGCGCTTGCCCTGCTCACCATGCAGAACGACCTGCGCGATGCACAGGCACGTGGCCCAGAACAGGTATGCATAAAGCGCCGGGCGCCAGGTTTCGAACGCGATATCCAGGACGCCCGCCTGGGCCAGGCCCAGCGTTGCAAAGGCCAGGACCATGACCCCGAAGGATCCCCAGATCAGCAGCTTGCCCAACCGCTGGCGGTTGGCCGTGATGTCGTCATCGGTGACGACGTGCAGCAGATCGCCCTCGGCACTCATTCGGTCAGACTAGCGGGATTTCGAAGGCTGACAAGCACACATCACCCCGCCAAAGCGCCGGCGGTCTCAGTCGGCGGCCGCGAAACCGCCCTTCGATGGCAGACCCATTTTCTTGAGCGTCATCACCACCGGGCAAATGCCGGTAAACGACGCCTGGATCAGATGCGCCCCCAAGATCCCCGTGATCCAGAACCAGTTCGCACTGTGATAGACGCCCAGCAGGACACTACCTAGCACCAGTACACCCACGACCAGCAGGATAGAACGTTCAACGGTCATACTTCCCCCTCCGGTTTTTAGTTGATCGAATTTTGGCTTCAAATGCATGCTCGTGGCAAGGGAGGTGGTACGGTGACGAGGTCAGGTTATGTAGAGAGTCGCCAAGGCAAACATTAATAAATCTCTATAATATATTGTTTATATTTTGTTTATTGGAATAGTTGTGCATCCGCCGTCCAACGCTCGCAGCCTTGCGCCTAAGCCGCCTTCCATTTTATCGAACACCCCATCGAGGCAATCTGATCCCGTGGGCCCGCCCCGGTTTCGGCGACCATCGTCATCGCCTCGAACAGATCGCGGCGCAGGTCAGCCGGACCCGCCTGCGCCCGCGACGCATCCAGGCGGCCGCGGTACTGCAGTTCCAGATCTGCATTGAACCCAAAGAAATCGGGCGTACAGGCCGCATCATATGCCCGCGCAACCGCTTGGTTTTCATCATGTAGATAGGGAAAGCGGAACCCTTCGGCCCGGGCCAGCAGCGCCATGTTCTCGAAACTGTCGGCGGGATGGGTCGTGGCGTCGTTGGAACAGATCGCAGCCACGCCCACGCCCATCCCCATCAACTGATGCGCATCGCGCACGATGCGGTCCTTGACCGCCAGAACATAGGGGCAGTGATTGCAGATGAACATCACCAGCGCGCCGCGCGGTCCTGCGATGTCGTCCAGGCTGTAGGTCTGGCCATCCGTGGCGGGCAAGTGAAAGCCAGGGGCCTTCCATCCAAAATCGCAAACAGGCGGGGTGGCGGCCATGGCGTCCTCCATTTTGACAACTTGGGTCCTGTCTATCGCAACCGACCAACTCTCGGAAACGGAATGGCTCCTATTGCGGGGTGTACCCCTTGACGATCAGATCGAATACCTGTGGTCGGGCGGTATCCCGGTGCGCCTTGATCGGGTCTGCCGCCAATTGCAATATGGTGTCCGTGTTCGACACCAGCACGTTGCGATAGTCCACAGGCAGGCCAGACAGCGTCTGGCCGTCTACCCGATAGCCCAGAACGTCGTTTGGGTCGGTGATCGCAACCAGCTGGAAATCCGGACGTGATTGTTGGGTCAGCGACTGAACCTCGGTCTGGCCCAAGCGGGCCGCCAGAAACGCCCCCAGCGCATCCTGAGGCCGCGCGTCCAGCGTGCGTAGCTGCCCGTCCGAGACCGTGCCCTGGCGCAGCAGCGCATATTGGTTTGACGCCATGAAGACCGAGCGCACATCGCCAAGGCTACGAGCCAGCGCCCGCTGACCCTGGCGGTCATCAAGCATCATGTAAGCCTCGAACAGGATGGTCGATCCCAGGCTCTCGGGGATCAACACGGTGGGCACGCCGGACCGTTTCGGATTGCGGCACGTGCCGGACGATCGCGCATCGCCCGGCCGCTTTGCGGGGGTGAATTGGCCGCCCAGCAACTCGCAAACCGCATGTCGCATATTGCGCCGGATCGGATCGCCGTTGCGGCCCAGATAGACCACGGCATCGATCAGGCATCGGTTCATCAGCTCGGATTTCACGTCCGCGTTCAGGCGCGCGCGCCTAGGTGCCTCCGGGGTTTGCGATGACCGTCGTGTGTTCTCGAACTCGAGGTTTTCGCGGTAGGCATCGACAAAACTACCCCAGATCAGAAAGCTTGCGGTCACCGGTTTTCCGTTCTGCACAAAGCTTACGTCATATCTGCGAACCGCCGGTTCGTCCGGGCCTGCGCCAGGCGGATAAACTGCACTGGGCTGATACGCCGGCTCGGGTGTGTGGAGCACGCCCAGCGACCTTGCGATCTGGGCAGCACGCTGCCCGACCCAGTTCGTGTCCGTCCCCGAGGCCCGATGCTCGCCCGAACACATGCCATGCGACAGAACGATCCGCGCAGCGCCTTCGGCCTGAAGATAATCCGACACTCCCAGAAACGCGCGATCCGGGCTGACTTCGGGGACCGCATAGGGCCGGGTACAGGCCGCCAGCGCGACCAGGGCGGGAATAAGCCACTTCATGTCACAATACCAATCAAAGAATACACGGGTGTGACGGGCCGGCGAGAATCCCGCCGGCCCAGAGACGCAGGCCTCACATGCCCAGCGACGCCTTGTAGAGCGCGATCTGGCTGTCGCGGCCGATCTGGTCGGTGATCCCCTCCCAGGCCGCGGCGATCGCGTCCGCAGTTTCCTGCGCGCTGCTATATTGCCCGGCAAAGCCCTTGGCCAGTTCGTCCTCGGCGACCGAGTAGTACTGGAAGATGCCCGGAATACGCGGCTCGATCGCGGCGTTGGGGTGGTTGTAGCTGTCCGCGTTCGACCCCAGGTAGTCCTCGATAAACGCGCGGTCGTATCCTGCCTCTTCCCACTCCTCGTACTGGAAGTGCGAGTTGCGATAGGGCTGGAAGCCAGACGGATAGGCCGAGGCCCAGAGCGACAGGTCCTTGCCGCCCAGATGCGCGGCCGCAGACCAGGCTGCCTTCTGCCGCTTGGAGTCACTGTCGACAGTGGCCATCACGTAAACACCCCAGCCGATATAGGCCATATTGGGCGCTTCGTTATAGGTGTTCTCCCACGCGCCAGCAGCAGCGTTGTACACGCGGTCCGAGCCCGGGTTGATGCCAAAGCCCACGACATCGCCGACAACGGATGTGTCAGAGGTTCGGGCGTTGGACCCGACATCGCCCCACCACATCAGCATCGATCCGGTACCAGCCAGGAACTGCTGGAACGCGGTTGTGCCCGGATCGGCGTTGATCTGGTCCGCCGGATAGGCGCCATCGACCGCGATCAGGTCCATGACGTCCTGGATCGCCTGCACCCAGCCGGGATTGTTCACCCGCGGCTTCATGGTGTCGGGATCGAACAGCCATGCCACATCGCTGGGATGCTTGGTATAGGCCGCGGCCCGGTTCTCGATGAAATAGAAACCAAAGCCGCCCCATCCTTTCAGCGGATCCAGATAGCCGTGCGCGTCCAGCCCGGTCAGCGGATCGGACTTGCCGGCCAGCTCTTTCGAGATCTCGTTGATCTCCTGCCAGGTCTTGGGCACGTCGCGCCCCGTGACCGATCCATCCCCGAAATAGTCGGTGCGATAGGCAAAGGTGTGGCAGTCGCCATCGATCGAGATGCGGTAGGTCTTGCCATCCCAAGTGCCCACGGGCGCCTTCAGATAGCCGACGTAGTCGTCCATGTCGATCACGTCCGCAACCCAGCCCGGCATCTCGGACGCCATGCCGCGACCCAGCACGTCGCCCTCGAACGGGGCCCCCATTTCGATGATGTCGAAATCGACCGTGCCGGTGGCAATCGACTGCTGCAGGCGCGCGTTATAGTCGGCCTGCGCCAGATCGATCCAGTTGATCTTGGCGCCCGTGTAGGCCTCCCACGGCTTGAGGAACCCGCGGAACAGGAAGTTGTGCAGGTTCTGGTTGTTCAGCCCCATGAAGGTCAACTCGACCCCCGCGAACTCGCCTTCGGCGACCACCTCTTTGGTGGCGCCAAGGCACATCTCGCCAACCTTTTGCCAATCCGCGTCCGTGGGCGAGCCCGCGCCCACGCCAGGAATTTTCAGGATCTCGGCGCGCAGCGCGGCATGTGCATCCGCCCAGGCCGGGCGCACCGAAATACCGGTGCTGACACCGGCAAAGGCCGACAGCCCCGCCGTGGCCGCCGCCCCTTTCAGCACGTCTCGCCGGCCCAGCTTGCCGGTGCGCATCATGTAGTTGTACAGATCTCGTCTCATTCGGATTTCCTCCCAATTATAACGCGCTCAGGCGGACACCTGGCGGGACGGGACGGCGTTGACCGCTCGTGCTTTTTCTTCCCCATCCCGGTGCGCCGCGCAGGGCGCGACCGGTCCTGATCACAAGCCAAAGTGTCCTAAGGGAACCGCGACCTGTCAAGCTTCTCAAGGACTTCCCGGATCTCGTATGTGGACAGGCCGAGCGGCCCGTGGTTATCGTGGTCCGGACTTGTCACGAGGAGCGTCATGGCCGAGGTAACGATCCGCGATCTGCGCAAATCCTATGACGCGCTGGAGGTCCTGCATGGCGTCGGCTTTGACATCGCGGATGGCGAGTTCGTGGTGTTGGTGGGCCCCTCGGGCTGCGGCAAGTCCACGCTGTTGCGCATGATCGCGGGACTGGAAGGCGTGACCGCGGGCACCATCGCCATTGGCGAGCGGGTGGTGAACAACCTGCCGCCATCGCAGCGCGACATCGCGATGGTGTTCCAGAACTACGCGCTGTACCCGCACAAGACGGTGGCCTCGAACATGGCGTTTGCGCTGAGGATGCGGCGCATGGACAAGGCCGAGATCGAGGATCGCGTCCGCAAGGCGGCCGAGATCCTGGGCCTGACCCCCTATCTGAACCGCTATCCCCGCGCGCTGTCGGGTGGGCAGCGTCAACGCGTGGCCATGGGGCGGGCGATTGTGCGCGACCCGCAGGTGTTCCTGTTCGACGAGCCGCTGTCGAACCTCGATGCCAAGCTGCGCGTGCAGATGCGCACCGAGATCCGAGAATTGCATCAGCGTTTGAAGACCACGACGATCTACGTCACCCACGACCAGATCGAAGCGATGACAATGGCTGACAAGATTGTGGTCATGGACGCGGGCAACATCGAACAGATCGGCGCGCCGCTGGACCTTTATGATCGCCCGGCGAACACGTTCGTTGCCGAATTTATCGGCTCGCCCTCGATGAACATGCTGGACGCGACATTGCGGGACACGGGGGATGGCTGGCAGGCCGATATATCGGGCACCATGATTGCGGTGGAGCCGCGCGAGGGGTTCCAGGACGGGCGCCCGGTCATCATTGGCATCCGTCCCGAGCATCTGGTTCTGTCGGATACCGGTGTCGCGGGCGAGGTCACGGTGGTCGAACCGACCGGGTCGGAAACGCACCTGATTGCCCGGGCCGACGGGCGCGAGATGACCTCGGTTCTACGTGACCGCACCACACTTCGCCCGGGCCAGGCGGTACACCTGACCACCGCGCCGGGCGATGCCCATGTGTTCGATGCCGAAACCAAGAAACGACTGGGATAGGGAGGAGATCTGATGCTCAAGGGGATCGACCCGCGGCTGAACGCCGAGGTTCTGTATGTCCTGCGCGCGATGGGGCATGGCGATGTGCTGATCATCGCCGACACGAATTTTCCGTCCGACTCGATAGCCCGCGCCACCGTCTATGGCGACCTTCTGCGGATGGACAATCTTACCGCCGGTCAGGCGGCCGAGGCGGTGCTGTCGGTGATGCCGCTGGACACTTTCGTCGATGATTTCGCCGGTCGGATGGAGATCGTCGGCAACCCCGACGAGGTGCCGCCCGTCCAGTCCGAGGTTCAGGCCGCGATCGACGCCGCCGAAGGTACACCGCGCCCGATGGTCAGTGTGGAACGATTTGCCTTCTACGATATGGCCCGCCAGTCCTATGCCGTGATCCAGACCGGCGAACGCAGGTTCTATGGCTGCTTCATGTTCCGCAAGGGCGTGATCCCACCGGACGAGGGCTAAGCGGATGGGACGGATCGTGATCCTGGGCGTCTTTGTCGCCGACACCGCATATCGTGCCGACCGCGCGCCCAAAATGGGCGAGACGATCCTGGGCAATGCCTTTGCGCTGGGTCCTGGCGGGAAGGGGTCGAACCAGGCTGTCGCGGCCGCAATGTCTGGCGGCGATGTGCATTTCGTGACCAAGTTGGGCCGCGATCCCTTCGCCGACATGGCGCTGGCGACCTGGGACAAGGCCGGGGTGGTGCCTGCGATCACCCAGCATGACGACAGCTATACCGGTGCCGCCTATATCTTCATCGAAGAGGCGACGGGCAACAACGCCATCATCGTCTGCCCGGGGGTCGCACGCACCATATCGCCCGCCGACATTGACGCGCGGTCGGACCTGATTACGGGGGCCTCGGTCTTTGTGACTCAGCTTGAGCAACCTATGGAGGCTGCACATCGCGCCTTGCAGATCGCCCGGGATGCGGGCGTGCGTACGATCCTGAACCCGGCACCTGCGGACACGATTGCTGACGAAATGCTGGCGTTGTGCGACTACGTGACCCCCAACGAATCCGAGGCCGAAGGGATCACCGGCGTGCCGGTCGTTACGGTTGCCGACGCGGAACGCGCCGCCGACGCCCTACTGGATCGCGGGGTGGGCACGGCCATCATCACGCTGGGCGAAAACGGTGTGCTGATCCGCAACCGCGAGGTGTCGGCGCATGTCCCGGCGATGGATGCGGGACCGGTGGTCGAGACGACCGGTGCAGGTGATGCGTTCAACGGCGGGTTTGCGACCGCGCTGGCAGAAGGCGCCGATCCGGTCCAGGCTGCGCGGTTTGGCTGCGCCACGGCGGGGATTTCAGTCACGCGCCCCGGCACGGCGCCGTCGATGCCTTCGCGGGCGGAAATCGACGCACTGTTGGCAAGGGGCTGAAACGCGAAAGGCGGCCCGAAGGCCGCCTTTCAAACGTGTCCGATAGGATCGGGATCAGGCCTTGCGACGACGCCGCGACGCAAATCCCATGCCGCCTAGCGCGGCGCCAAGCAGCAGCACCGATGCCGGCAGCGGCACGGCGGCGATCGAAATGTCGTAAAGCCCAGCGTTGCCTTGCTTGTCGACAGTACCATCAACCGAGAAGACCCAGTTCCCGGCGCCACCATTGAAGATCAGAGAATTGCCACTGGTCACGTCAGTGGTGAACTCCTTCATGATCGTCTGGTTGGTGTCGAGATTGGTCAGGATGAACTTTGCCGTCTTCTCGGGTGTCGCGTTTTCGCTGACAAAGCCCGATTCAGTGATCTCGTTTCCGGCGATACCGTCGATCGAGTAGCCACCGAAGATGAAGTTCACCGTGAAATCGGTCAACGCCTGGAAAGTGAACTTGTAGCTGTCCACAGCGTTGACGATCCGGCCATAGATCTCGACCGCGTCGCCCTTGCCTAGACCAGCGCCAAAGCCGCCGTTCGAGACCAGGTCGTAGCCGTTGTTGGGGTTGCTCGGGACGTCACCCAGATCGATCGTGCCATCCACGACCGGCCGGGTCCCTTCCGAGAAGCCCACGGTTTTGGCGTGGCTCGCAGACGCGATGCCAACGGCCAGAAAGGCCGCCGCCAGAATGCCAGTGTATTTCATAAGTACCCCCATAAAACACTGCTGTACCAAGAACGTGCGCGCCAAAAAATGACGCACCAATTGTCGTTTCCACATATTCAAAGGCCAGTCAAAGAAAAAAGGCAGAATCCGACCTTTTTTCGACCCATACGTGTCAAAGCCCATTAATCAGGCAGCCTGGGTGGCCTCGGGCGGCTCCTTGGCCCCGGTCATAAAGGCCACAGCGTCTGACATCGTGTAGTCCTTGGGATCGATCACGCACAAACGTCGGCCCAGCCTGTGAACGTGGATACGGTCGGCCACCTCGAACACATGGGGCATGTTGTGGCTGATCAGAATGATCGGGATGCCGCGGGATTTGACGTCCAGGATCAGCTCTAGCACACGGCGGCTTTCCTTGACGCCCAGCGCTGCGGTCGGTTCGTCCAGGATGATGACCTTGGACCCGAACGCGGCCGCGCGCGCCACAGCGACGCCCTGGCGTTGGCCGCCCGAAAGCGTCTCGACCGCCTGGTTGATGTTCTGGATCGTCATCAACCCCAGTTCGGTCAGCTTCTCACGGGCAAAGTCCTGCATCCGCTTTTTGTCGAGCTGGCCAAGATACTTGCCCGCAAACCCCGGCTTTCGCAGCTCGCGGCCCATGAACATGTTGTCTGCAATCGACAGTGCGGGGGACATGGCAAGGGTCTGGTAGACGGTTTCAATGCCAGCGTTGCGCGCGTCGATGGGCGAGTGGAAATTGACCGCTTCTCCTTCCAGCGTGACAGTCCCGGCGTCCGGAATAACCGCGCCCGACACCGCCTTGATCAAGGTCGACTTGCCAGCTCCGTTGTCCCCGATCACCGCCAGTATCTCGCCCGGCATCAATTCGAAGTCACAGTTGTCCAGCGCGACGACGCGCCCATACCGTTTCGTGAGGTTGCGGCCTGAAAGAATTGGTTGTGTCATGCCGATACCTTTCTGATCCACTGATCCACGGTCACAGCGCCGATGATCAGCACACCGATCAACAGGAATGTCCATTGCGCGTCGGCGCCAGCCATCCTCAATCCCATTTCGAAAACGCCAACAATCAGAGCACCAAGGAACATGCCGATGATCGACCCTCGACCACCGAAGAGGGATATGCCCCCGATCACCACCGCCGTAATCGATTGGATGTTGCCCTGAACACCTGTTGAGGCGCCCGGCGAGATCGCCCCGAACCGCCCGATGGCGACCCACGCGGCAATTCCGCAAAGAAGCCCGGCGATCATGTAAACCTGGATAAGCACCCTTTCGGTGTTGACCCCGGCTAGCTCGGCCGCCTCTTTGTCATCCCCCACGGCATAGACGTGTCGGCCCCATGACGTGTTGCTGAGGATATAGGCAAAGATCAGCACCAGGATCAGGAACGCCACCACGCCGTAGGTGACACGCGCATCCCCTATCCTGAAAATCGTACCCCAGAACTGTAGGGCCGAAGCCTCGGCCTCGATGTCCTGGCTGCGGATGGTTTCGTTTCGCGAGTAGATAAAGTTGGCGGCCAGAATAATCTGCCAGGTTCCAAGCGTCACAATAAAGGGCGGCAATCGCAGCTTGGCCACCAGCCAGCCATTGCAGAACCCCATAAACGCCCCGGCGCCTATGCCGATCAGGATCGTCAGTTCAGCCGGGATGCCATAACGGAACGAAAACTGCCCCATGATTACGGTGATGAATACCAGCATGGCCCCCACCGACAGATCGATGCCGGCCGTAATAATCACCAGCGCCTGCGCTATGCCAAGGATCCCGACAATGCCAACCTGCTGCAGGATCACCGACAGGGTGTTCACCCGGTAAAAGTTCGAATTCAGCAGTCCGAAGACAATGATTGCAACGATCATCACCACCAGCGGCACAAGAAATGGAAACTTGTGCAGGACATCATGGATCAGGCCCACTACGCCTTTGTTATGATGGTCGAATTCAGCGACGCTTTCTTGTTCTTTCGATGCGACCGCGGTTTCGAAATCGTCAGATCCGGATGCCACTGTTTCCTCCCGAACTCACCTGGTTCACCTAGGCATAGAACGGGGCGCGCAAGTTTCCGCGCCCCGAAAGTTTTCTGATGATGGTCTCAACCTGACCCGCAGATCAACCCCAGCAGAGCTCCAGGCCTTCTGCGACGCTGATCGACGGCACGCCATCAACAGGCTTGTCGGTGATCAGCGCAACGCCGGTGTCGAAGAAGTTCTTGCCTTCGGTCGGCTTGGGCTTTTCGCCGGTATCCGCGAAGGTCTTGATCGCCTCTACGCCCAGCTTGGCCATCAGCAGCGGATACTGCTGCGAGGTAGCGTCGATGATGCCAGCCTCGACGTCCTTGACGCCCGGGCAACCGCCATCCACGCCGGTGATGATCACGTCATCTGCGTTCATCCCAATGGCCTTCATGGCTTCCCAGGCACCAGATGCGGCGGGTTCGTTGATCGAGTAGACGACGTTGATGTCAGGGTTGATGGCAAGCAGGTTTTCCATCGCCTTACGCCCGCCCTCGGGGTTGCCCTCGGTCACGTCGTTGCCAACGATACGCGGATCATCCTCGTCGCCCCAGCGGTTCGGATCGCCAAGCTCGATGCCGAAACCGGCCATGAAGCCCTGGTTGCGCAGAACGCCAACCGTCGGCTGCGCCGGGTTGATGTTCAGGCCTGCAATCTTGGCATCGGCCGCTGCATCACCCATAGTCGCAGCCGCCCAGGCACCTGCCAGGCGACCCGCCTCAAAGTTGTCGGTGGCGAAGGTCATGTCCGCAGCATCTATGGGGTCAAACGGCGTATCGAGCGCGATCACCAGTACACCTGCTTCGCGCGCGCTGCCCACAACCGAGACCAGTGCATCCGGAATCGACGGCGTGATCAGAATCCCGCTGGCGCCATTGGCAACGCAGGTTTCCACTGCGGCGATCTGACTTTCAAAGTCGGTGTCGAATTTGCCCGAGAAGTTCGACAGCGTGACGCCTTGCTCTTCGGCCGCTGCCTCGGCACCTTCCCTCATCTTGACGAAAAAGGGATTGGTCTCGGTTTTGGTGATCAGACAGGCGCTGATCCCATGGCTGTCGGCATATGCCCCACCGGCCATTGCAACAGTCGCAAGCGCTGTTGCGCCCAGAAAGTTCTTCAGTTTCAAGGTTCTTCCTCCCATTTCATGTCACGCCCTTTGCTGGACGCCCGGATCGATTTTAGGCGTATCCGCCCATCGAAACCACCCAAAGCTTCCCCGGATTCGAGAAGCATGTCAATAAATAAATCACTGTGATTTATTTTTGTTGACACCGCCATTCCGAAACCGCAATCTATGCGGCGGGAGGATCCTTTGTGGTCTATAATGCAGCCGAAAACGGCGCCGACACGGACCGCAGCAGCAATGTCCGCGGATCGAACCAAAGTGGGCTGCGCGCGCATAACGAGCGTGTGGTGCTATCGCTTCTGCGCCGCCACGGCCCATTGCCAAAGGCCGAAATCGCCCGGGTCTCGGGGCTGTCCGCGCAAACCGTCTCGGTGATCATGCGCCGGCTCGAAGCCGAGGGCCTGTTGATCAAAGGCGACCCCGTGCGCGGACGCGTCGGCCAGCCATCGGTTCCGATGGCGCTGGCCCCGGATGGGGCGTTTTTTCTGGGGCTCAAGGTCGGACGTCGCAGCGTCGAACTGGTCCTGACCGACTTTTTGGGGATCGTTCTGGACCGCCGCCTGCAGACGCACGCCTTTCCCACGCCCGAGGCCACCCTGGACTTTGCGCGCAGCGGGATCTCGGACATGCTGGACCGCCTGGACCCTGATCAGCGTGATCGGATCGCCGGCCTTGGCATTGCGATGCCGTTTTTCCTTTGGAACTGGGCCGAACAGTTGGGGGTGCCCAACGGCGACATGAACGCCTGGCGCGATGCAGACATTCGGGCAAACTTGGATGCGGACTATCCTTTCACCGTATTCTTGCAGAATGACGGCACTGCGGCCTGCGGCGCGGAACTGGTTTTTGGTCCGGCCGACGCACCCCGTGACTTTCTGTATTTCTACATCGGGTACTTTATCGGCGGCGGGGTTGTTCTGAATGGCAGGGTCTATTCTGGTGTCGGCAATGCCGCAGCATTGGGGCCGTTGCCCGTACCAGGACCGCAAGGCGTTCGACAACTGATCTCGGTGGCCAGCCTTTCGGGCTTGGAGACCCGGCTGAAAGCAAACGGGGCGAATACCGATTGCCTTTGGGAAAGCCCCGAGGGCTGGGACGTGGACGATATCATACTGCGCGACTGGCTGGCCGAGGCGGCGGACGGCCTTGCCCATGCCGTTGTTTCGGCCTGCGCACTGATCGACTTTCCGGCCGTCAGGATCGACGGCTGGATTCCCCGCGCGCTGTGCACCGACCTGGTAGAAGCCGTCAATCACGCGCTTGACCGTCGCGATATGACCGGCCTGGTCCGCCCATCGGTCGAGGCAGGAACGGTGGGGGCCGACGCCAGATCTTTGGGTGCGGCAAGTCTTCCCCTGTCCGAGCGCTATCTGGTCGATACCTGACGCTGCAGCCTGTCGCACGCCAATCACCAATGGCAGAATCCGCATTTGATTGCGCGCATAAAAATCGATAAAATACGCCCATGAGCAAAAATGAACGCAATTTCACGCC
>CAYWND010000004.1:13771-21296 GCA_964459085.1 uncultured Oceanibium sp.
GATCAATTCAAGGAGATCCTGAAACTGCGCTGCGCGCTGGAGGCGATGGCGTTGGCTGAAAGCCTGGAGGCCGCGGATGAGGCCTGGGAAGAAGATCTGGTGCTGTCGCATCACCGAATGGTGCGCACCCCGCGCGAGAATACGATCGAGTTCGAGGTGCAACACAAGGCATTTCACATGGCATTGCTGGCCGCATGCCACTCTCCGATCCTGCTGAAGTTCTGCGATCAGCTCTATGATCTGAACATCCGCTATCGCTACCTTGCGGGGCGAACGCAGGGCTACACATCCCGCGATATCGGCAAGGAACATCAGGAAATATTGGCCGCTGCACTGGATCGGGACGTCGATTACGCGACCACTTGCCTTCTGCAGCACTACCGCAGAACGGGACAGTTTTTGTCCCGGCGCCTCTCCGAGCAAGACTTTGGGTCCAGCTAGAGGGCATGCCACCCGCCGGGCGGCTGCCCGTTGTCCCTAGCCCAGATCGATGGACTTGCCCGACAATCCGACCGAGAGACTCAACCGCCCCTCGTTGATCAGCCAACGCCGCATCTCAAACTGCTTGACGCCTTCAACGTGCATTGGGTCGCCCTCGGCCAGGGCCTTGGCCTCATTCCAGCTGGACGCGCGCCAGACCTGAAACCCGATCCCCGACATCCCCTCGCCCGCCTCGTCCGACAAGGGACCCGCCATCATCAGGCGGCCGGCCGCTTCCTGTTCGCCCAGATAGGCAAGGTGGGCAGGCAGGTGCTTGCTGAACTCTTCCGGCGGGACCAGCGGGCGGCTGGTTACGACGTATACCTCGAACGCCAGCGCCCCTCGCTCGCGCGCGATCTCTTTGTATTCTGAAAAACTGGTCATGGTACCTCCCTTTTTGAAAAAATGATAAAAATATCGATATTATTTGACAAGTGGCAAAATAATCGCCAAAACTTTAGAAAAGGGAGGCACAAAGATGCGATATATGGTCGGAGATGGCGCGAATGGTGCGGCGGTGTATCTTGTATCCGGTACGCAGGCGACAAATCTGACCAGCCTTGACCCAGCCGTCGGCCACGACCTGATGCCCATGATCTCGGAGGCCGTGGATATTGACGCGATCCTGGCCCGCGCAGGCGACGCCCCGGTCGAACCGTTGGAAAGCATCATACCGTTGCTGCCCATCGATCAGCCCGGCAAGGTGATATGCCTGGGCCTGAACTATGTCGACCACATCAAGGAAGGTGGCTACGAGGTTCCAACCTACCCCGCGCTTTTCATGCGCAGCAGGACATCGCTGATCCCCGCCGGGGCGCCGATGATCCGGCCCACCTGTTCCGAAAGGCTGGACTACGAGGCGGAGTTGATGCTGATTATCGGCAAGGGCGGCAAGCACATCCCCGAGGATGCGGCCCTGTCCCACGTCTTCGGCTACACGATTTTCAACGACGGATCGGTCCGGGACTACCAGCGCAAAACACATCAATGGACGCCGGGCAAGAACTTTGATGCCACGGGACCGATCGGGCCCGTGGTCGTAACCCCCGACGAATTGCCAGACGGCGCCCAGGGTCTGAAGATCGAATCGCGCGTGGGAGACGAAATCCTGCAAAGCGCGACCACCTCGGACATGCTGTGGACCGTGCCCCGGACCATCGCGACCATATCCGAGTACACAACGCTTCAGGCAGGCGACATGATCGCCATGGGCACCCCGCCCGGTGTCGGCCACGCCAAGACGCCGCCGCGCTGGCTGAGACCGGGCGAGGTCGTGGAGATCGAGATCGAGGGCATCGGCATCTGCGCCAACCCAATCGTTGCCGAAGAGGCGATATCGACCCCCGAGGCTGCCGAATGAACGCGCTGACCGGTCAGGCCCTTGAGGCTGCGCGCGCCCAGGCACAGGCCGGGTTCCGCGCGCTCAAGGCGCGCCTGCCGGTCCTGAGCGATGATGCCATCGACGTGATCCTGCGCGATGCCCGGTCCCACTATGCCTGGACGGACCGCCCGGTCCCCGATGCCCTTTTGCACCAGATCTATGCGATCACCGCTGCGGGTCCGACCAGCATGAATTCATGCCCGGCCCGGTTTGTTTTCGTCACCTCGGACGAGGGCCGCGACCGTCTGGCCAAGTCGCTGAAGCCCAAGAACCTGCCCAAGGTTATGGGCGCGCCGGTGACTGCGATCATCGCCTACGACACCGAGTTCTGGAAGCACCTGCCGTTCCTGTTCCCGCACGAGGATCGCAGGCCGCTGTTCGAAGGCAAGACCGATCATATCGAGGCGACCGCGTTCCGCAATTCGACCCTTCAGGGGGCCTATTTCATGATCGCTGCCCGCGCCTTGGGGCTAGACGTTGGTGCCATGTCGGGGTTCGACAATGCAGTGGTCGATGACGAGTTCTTTGCCGGCACCACGCTGAAATCCAACTTCTTGTGCAACCTTGGGTATGCAGACGAAACCGCCCTGTTTCACAAGCTGCCGCGCTTTGCCTTTGACGATGTCTGCGAGTACGCGTGATGGGGGCCGTGCGCGAGAAAACCACCGTCAAGCTTCGGGCCAGCGCGCAGGGCATAAGCCATTCACGTACCGATGTTGCGATCCGGGATCTATCACTGACAATTGACGAGCCCCAGGCCCGCGGGGGAACAAACCTTGGCCCCACACCGACCGACACCGCGCTGGCAGCACTTGCGGCGTGCACGAATGTCATCGGAAACAAGGTGGCGGCGAAACTGGGATTTGAACTGGCCCGGATCGAAGTCGACATCGTCTGCGACTTCGACCGTCGCGGCGTGACGCTGACGGACGAAATTGACGTACCATTCGTCGAACTGGTCCAGACCGTGACCGTGCACGGCGCGCTGTCCGAAGACCAGGTGATGCAGATCGGGTCCGACGTCGCCCGCTTCTGCCCGCTGTCGAAACTGTTCGAGCAGGCGGGAACCAAACTGACCACCAACTGGCGCAAGGCCTGAAGAATACATCCGAAAGGGAGGAAGATATGATGGACAAACTGACAAGACGGATCGTGCTGGGTGCAGCGCTCGCCGGGTTGACTGCACTGCCCGCAGTCGCCACGGAAACGATCAAGGCTGTCGTGATCGACGGGTATCCCGCGCGCGCGCTTTGGGTGAAGGAATTCACGAATTTCTTCATCCCCGAAGTCGACAAGCGTCTTGCCGAAAGCGGCAACTACCAGATGGATTGGCAGGAAAGCTACGGTGGCGCCATCGTCAAACCCAAGGGCGTTCTGGAAGGGATCGAACTGGGTCTGGGCGACATCGGCATCGTCACCACGATCTTCCACAATTCCAAGCTGCCCAGCCAGGCGATCTCGGCCGTCACGCCCTTTGTTGCTGCGGATTCCCGCGCGGTCGCCAAGGCGGTTGACGAGATCGCCAAGGAATTCCCCACCATGCAGAACGAGTTTGCTGCCCAGAATCAGGTCTACCTGGCCACCGGTGTCGTTCTGGACACCTACCAGGTGTTCTCGAAACAACCCATCAAGTCGCTGTCGGACATGGAGGGCGCCAAGGTTGCCGGGGCCGGCATGAACCTGCGTTACCTTGAGGGGATCGAAGGCGCCGCCGGGGTGCGTGGCGGTCTGACCGACTTCTACAACATGCTTCAGACCGGCCTGGTGGATCATGCGATGCTGTGGCCCGAGGCCGCCAAGACCTTCAAGATCGCCGAGGTCGCACCCTATATGCTGCGTGTCGATCTGGGGGCCGTGAATTCCAAGACGGTCACCGTGAACAAGGACTACTGGGAGAGCCTGCCCGACGAGGTCAAGAACGTGCTGCAAGAGGTTGCCGTGCTCTATCGTGACCATGTTGCAGGCATCGCCATGGACCGCGCCGAGGCCAGCCGCAAAGCCTATGTCGATGGTGGCGGCACGATCGTGGAAATGGACGCGGCCGAGCGTGCGGCCTGGGCAAACGCCATGCCCAACATCGCCCAGGAATGGGCTACAGGCCTGAACGACAAGGGCGAGCCGGGCACCGATATGCTGAACGCGTATCTCGGAAAACTGGCCGAGGCCGGCTATGCGCCTGTCCGTGACTGGGCCCAGGCCGCCACGAACTGAGCCGGGCACGCGCGGAGCGGCAGACCATGCTAAAGGCAACCCTATCCGTGGTGACCAGTCTGGCCAACGGCGTGGCAATATCTGCCAACGCCGTTGGCACGCTGGTGGTGCTGGTCCTGGTCGCCATCGTCAACTATGACGCCATCGCGCGCAGCCTGTTCAACAGCCCGTTCCTCGGCGCGGTCGAGGTCGTGCAGTTTTCGATGGTGCTGATCGTGTTCCTGCAGCTGCCGGATGTGTGCCGGGTCAACCGCCTGACACGGTCAGACGGGTTTCTGACAGTCCTGGGTGGCCGCTATCCGGCCACCGCGAACGTCCTGCGGCATATCATCAATGCAATCTCGGCAGGGTTCATGACCCTGGTTGCGATCGCCATCTGGCCAGAGTTTCTGAAGATGTTTGAAACGCAGGACTTCTTTGGGGTTCCAGGCGTGTTCACGGCACCCTGGTGGCCGGTCAAGCTGGTCATATTCCTCAGCGCAGCGCTGTGTGCACTGGTATTCCTGCTCAAGGTCCTGGGTGGGCGCGAGGATATTGATCCGGTCCGGATGCCCGAGGGGGATCAGGAATGACCCCGCTCGAGATCGGCATCGCGTCCGTTATCGCGATCGTCGTCCTGGTCTATATGGGGCTTTATATCCCGATCGCGCTGGGGGTCGTCAGTTTCGTGTCGATCTGGCTGATGCGCGACAACTTCGATCTGGCGATGAACCTGCTCAAGATCGCGGTTGGCGACAGCGTGATGGAATACACCTTCGCCACTGTCCCGCTGTTCACCTTCATGGGGCTGATCGTCTCCAAGGCCGGGTTGGGCGCCGATATCTACGAGGTGATGAATTCCGGCTTTCGCAAGGTGAAGGGCGGGATCGGCATGGCAACCGTGGGGGCGAACGCGGTCTTCGCCGCCGTCACCGGGTCGTCCATCGCCTCGGCCAGCGTATTTTCCAAGGTCTCGGTTCCGCAGATGCTCAGCTATGACTACAACCCGCGCTTTGCGGTCGGGGTCGTGGCGGGTTCGTCGGTTCTGGGCATGATCATTCCCCCTTCGGCCATGCTGATCATCTATTCTTTCGTGGCCGAACAGTCCGTGGGCGAGATGTTTCTGGCCGGCATTATCCCCGGCATTATGCTGGCGATTGCCTATGTCGTCGCGATCTGGGGCATGGGGCGCTTTGCACCGGCCTATGTCGGTGGCCGTTCGGGCGAGGACATGGAGTGGATGACCCCGGCCGAGATTGCCTCGAAAACTCTGCCGACCGTCGGACTGATCGCCGTTGTATTGGGCGGGATCTATACCGGATGGCTGACACCGGTCGAAGCCGGGGCCGCCGGCGCGCTTCTGGGTCTGGTGATCGCCGTGGCGCGCGGACGTATAACGCTCCGCAGTTTCTGGGAAGCGTTGCTGGAAACCGGGCATATCACCGCAGCAATTCTGTTTCTGATCACCGCGGCCTCGATCTACAGCCGAATGCTGGGCCTTGCTGGCCTGCCCAATCAGCTGAGCGATCTGCTCAACGACAGCCAGATGGGCTTTTTCTGGATCATGTTTGTCTATGTGGTGCTGATGATCTTTCTGGGCACGTTGCTGGACACGGCCTCGATCATCCTGATCGTGGTCCCGTTGTTCCTGCCGCTGATCGAACCCATGGGATTGTCACTTGTCTGGTTCGGTATCGTGACCGTCGTGGGCGCCGAGATCGGGCTACTGACCCCACCGCTTGGCATCAGTTGTTTCGTCATCAAGGCGACGCTGAACGACGACCGCATCGCGCTGAAAGACGTCTTTATCGGTGCGTTCCCGTTCGCGCTGGTGATGTTGATCGTCCTGATACTTTTGATCCGCTTCCCTTCGCTCAGCACCGCCATTCTGCCTTAGGAGATCCGCCAATGCGCAACGTGACCAAGGACAACATCACGGACGTGTTTCTCGGCTATTTCGGCGAGGATACGGATCCCCGCCTGCGCCAGATCATGACCAGCCTTGCAGGCCACCTGCACGCCTTTGCCAAGGACGTGGGGCTGACCCATGCCGAATGGCAAAAGGGCATCGAATTCATGGAATGGGCGGGCCGCATATCGGACGACGAGCGTCACGAATACGTGTTGTTGTCGGATGTCCTGGGGCTGTCCTCGCTGGTGGACATGATCAACTCCGTGCCCGACGGCACATCATCCAGCGTGCTGGGGCCGTTTCACATATCGGGTGCTCCGCCCCTGCCCTTCGGGGCCGACATGAAGCGGGATTTCGAGGGCCAGGTCCTGCTGGCCTGTGGCCGCGTGACCGACCCCCAGGGCACCCCGATAGAAGGGGCCGAGATCGACATCTGGCAGACCGCGCCAAATGGCTTGTATTCCAGTCAGGATCCCGATCAGGATACCTATTCGTTCCACGGGATCCAGACCACGGACGCCGACGGTCGTTACGGTTTCACCACGGTCAAACCGGTCAGCTACACGGTTCCGACCGATGGCCCGGTGGGCGACATCCTGAATGCCACCGGCCGCCACCCCTGGCGCCCATCGCACTTGCATTACATCGTCAAGGCGCCTGGTTATCGGCCGCTGGTGACCGAGATCTTCCCCGACGACGATCCCTATCTGGACGAGGATACGGTATTCGGGGTCCGCACCGATCTTGTGATGAAGTACGTCGAACGCCAGGCCCAGGATTTCCCCGAAGGCTACGCACTGTCCGGTCAGGTGACTGAACCGTACCTACAGGCGGACTTCGATCTGCGCCTGGTCCCCCTTGGCCCCCAGGCCTGAGGCCAAACAACGGTGCAATAGGAACCCTATTCCGTCGACATCAGGAACTCGGCCACCGCCTGATAGGCCGGCAACGACGTCGGATCGATGAATCCGTTCTGCGCGCGCGGGTAGGACGCCAACCTGACCAGCACCATCTGGGCCGTTGGATCAACATAGATGGTCTGCCCATGCACGCCGCGGGCCGCAAATGCCCCGTGATCGTTGTGAAACACCCACCACTGACTGGTATAACTGCCCGCGCCCAGCGTCGGGAACCCGTCTCCGAACTTGGAACGATCTCCGCCGGCGCGAATGTTTTCCACAACCTCGGCCGGGAACAGCCGTGTGCCGTTGATCTCGCCCTCGTTCAGCATCAGCTGACCCAACCGACCCAGATCCCTAAGTCCCGCAGTAATCCCGCCACCCGCAAAGGGAACACCCTTGCCGTCGACGGTCTGATAGGCGTCCTGTTCAACTCCCATCGGGCGCCACAGACGGTCCGAGGCAAGCTCGGTCACCGACTTGCCAGACACGCGGCTGATGATCCACCCCAGCATGTCCGAATTGATCGTCTTGTAGTGGAATTCCGCCCCATGCTCGCCCTCGGGGCGCACCTGTTGAAGGTATTCCCAATAGCCGTCCGGCCCGTCATAGTCTGCGGGTTTTGGCAATGGGCTGGCAGCGGCCGAATACAACCAGATATCC
>CAYWND010000005.1:0-1918 GCA_964459085.1 uncultured Oceanibium sp.
TCTATGACGTGATCAACGGCCGCTTCATCGGTTTTGCCGAGGTCGAGCAGGTCACATATGGCGACGAGTTCATGGGGCCTGCGGGCATGACACAGGCCTCGTCGGTTGTCTACGAACAGTACTACACCTTTGCGGAAACCACGGCAGACCTGCACCTGGCAGGCAAGCTCCGGACCCGTAAGACCTTCGAGGTTCTGCCCGATCCTGTCCTGCTGGCCAGTGCCGAGGAAACGCTCAGCCTGGATCCAAACGCGGTCGCCCTGCATTCGGTTTCGACCGCAACGCGCGGGCAGACCCTGCCACGGGTGGGGCGCTTGCTGAGTTGCGAGGCGGCCGACTGGCGTGCCGTGGCGCGTGGCGACGGAACCAGCTACCTGCGCAAGGTGTCGGATCAACTGACATCGGCTGCGGGCGATGCCCAGCAGCAGGATCCAGCAGACCCCGAATGTCTGGCACCGATGAAAACCGAGACGTACGAGGATTTCGACGAATTTAACCTCTCTACCAGCAGTACGCTGACGGTGGGCGAACAGCCGGGTCCGCAGGACCTGATCGTGCCCGGATTCACCCGGACGACGCTGACCTCGTACGACGACGCACGGGTCACCCTGGAGTCGCTGGGTATCGTCAACGCGGTATCGACCCGCCGTGTCCTGACCGGCCTGCGCGAGCTCAGCCGCGAGTCGTTCACGTATCTGCCCGAAGTTGGGGGACGCATGGGATCGCGGACGCTGGAGGTATTCTCAAGCGCCACCGACATTCCGGCAGATCTGGCGGATCTACACAATCCGACCCACAACCTGACCAAGATCATGTCCTACGACCAGTTCGGCAACATCGTCGCGATGTCGGACGATCTGGGCCAGATCGAGCGTGCAGGCTTTGACGAAACCGGCGTGTTGAACACCTCGCATACGCGGGTTTCAGGCCGGGGCGACAGCTTCGATCAGACAACGCAGATGTTCTATGACGGTGCGCGTGCCGGTGAATTGGCGCGTCAGATCACGCCGTTGGGTGTCCAGATCGACTATGCCTATGACACCCTGGGCCGCAAGATCGTCGAGGCCGCCGATGACGGCGCCGAGAAGGTGTTCAGCTACAAGCTAGGGCGCGGCGGACTGCCATCGCTGATCATGACGTCGAAACGGCGCTACGCAAGCGCCGCCGAGACGCCCGCCAACGAAAGCGAGTGGATCGACCAGATCGGCGCCTACAACGCCATGGGCAACCAGATTGCCGAAATCGCGGATGTGGCCGAGGGCGGCGTGCGTGTGTTCAACTTCTCGAACTACAACCGCAACCAACTCGAAACGTTCCGTTGGACGCCTTATACCAGCACCGATTTCGGTGGTTCGGTACGCGGCGTATTCGACACCGGGGATATCCCGCGTCCCGAACGGCGGATCGGCAACAGCTATGCCTACGACGCGGCTGGGCGGCGCGTTCGCGAAACCCATCCGGCGGGCAAGGTCAGCACGCTGGCCTACGCGCCCTGGGGCACGCATCAGGTGACCACCTATGAAGATCAGTTCGATGGCCGTGTTTCAACCGAAGAGTTCCGACTTTCGAACGAAAACGGGATCACTGCTCTGATCATCTCGGACGGGCAGGGCACCAGCCATATCGCGCGCTTCACACGCGATTCCTTTGGCTACCTGACCGAGATCCTGCTGCCGGGTGAAACCCAGCCGCGCCAGCTGACCTATAACTCGATTGGCGACATCGAAAAGCAGATCATCCCGGGTCTGGGGACGTATTTCTACTTCTACGACGATCGGGGGCGGCAGTCGGCCAAGGCGCGGGTCAATGCGGACGGGGAAACCCGACTGCTGACCTTTACCTACGACTTCCTGAACCGGAAACTGACCGAGAGCGAGAACGGCGAGTTGCGGTTCGAGTTCACCTATGACGAAGGGGT
>CAYWND010000005.1:2018-20772 GCA_964459085.1 uncultured Oceanibium sp.
CCGGACCGCAACCTGCGGTCGGTGACGATCAATCATGATGACTTCACCGCGCCCGAGACGGTTATCGAAAACATCTTCTACAACGCCGAAGGCCGGATCCGACGGATCGACTATCGCCAGGGCGCGTTTACCGAGATGCAGTATGACCCCGAGACGCTGTTCTTGGAGCGCATCGCCTCTCAGGCGGCGGGCCTGCCGATCCAGGACCTGACCATGACGTTCAACGGCAACGGCTCGATCACCGAGATCACCGATGGACTGGCGGGGGCCGATCCCGGCTTTGGCCACGTCGACCGCACCGGCCGGTTCCGTTATGACTTCAAGAACCAGTTGGTCGGGATCGAACGCTACGGCGTCGAAGCGGTGTTCGAGTATGCCGAAGGCGGATCGTTCAGCCGCAACGACGAGTTTGCCGAAGGCGAGACGCTGGCCCCCGCGCCGGACGCCGCGACCAAGCTGATCCCGGTTGGCTCGGCGGACAAACCATATGCGTTCGACGCTTTCGGCGAGATCGCGTCGTCCCCCAGCCTGTCGGCCACGGTGTTTGACGCCTATGGCCGGTTGATCCGCAGCCAAACGGAGTCACATGACGTCTTTTACGGCTACGATCAGACGGGGCGGCGGGTCTACAAGCAGGTCGTCCCGCTGAACGGTACCGACGATCCGGAACTGTACCTCTATCCGTTGGAAACCTTCGAGGTTGGTCCCAAGGGCGAGGAAAGCTTCGTCAATATCGGATCCACGCGACTGGTGCGGATGGAGCACGGAACGGGCAAGTGGTTCTATTATCTCAAGGACCACCTGGACAGCTCGGACTACCTGATCGCCTCGGATGGCGTTCCGGTGGAACAGATGCTCTACAAGGCCTATGGCACCGAGCATCAGCCCGAGGTTCTCAACCCGCGCTGGGCTGACCATCTGGTTCAGAACGCGGCTGCGGTTCCACGCGAAAAGACCCACCACCGGTTCACCGGCAAGTATCTGGACGATGATACCGGGCTCTACTACTACGGCGCGCGGTACTACGATCCCGCGTTGGGCCGGTTCATTTCGCCCGATCCGCTGTACCTGGCGGACCCCGAGAGATGCACGATCCACATGGTGTCCTGCAACCTCTATGCCTATGCCAACAACAACCCGATGGCGTTCATCGACCCCACCGGGCTGGAGATCACCGTTGCTGGAGACGAGGCCTATCGTAGACAGGTCGAGGAATCGCTGCAGCGGATTGATCCGACCGCTCGTGTGGATCGTGAAACCGGCGAGATCTCGCAAAGCTGGTTGCATGGGTTGTGGCTGGACATCGTCGACTTCTTCGTCCCGGGATCAGGTTACGACACCGGCCGCGAGTTGATAAATCGCGCGATTGAAAGCGAGCAGACCACAACGATCCGCTTTGACGCCGGTAAAGCCGCTGCCGGGCCCGTGGATGGCACGGATCCGCGCACCACGCCGGCGGATGTCGAGATCAGCTACGATCCCGCCTATCTTCCCTCGGTGCCGGAATTTGATCCGGCCACCGGCAACGTGACCCCGGTCCCGTTCGATCCTGGGATCATTCTGGGACACGAGATCATCCATGCCACGCACCGCATGGCAGGCCAGCACGCGGGATGGGATCCCGTGAACTATACGGCCCTGGATGGCACCCCGCACACCGACCGCGATGAAGAGGTTCGGACCGTCGGGGTTGGCGGAACAACGCGGCCGGATGATATAACCGAGAACGATCTTCGTGAAATGCTCGGGATCAATCCGCGGAATGACTATTGACGCCAGGAGGGCCCCGAAAAGGAGGACCATGAAACATGCGCAAAATCCTTACCACGCTGATCGGTGCGGCCGCTTTTGCGGCCGTGGCGGTCCCGTCGGGCGGACAGACCATGTCGACTCGGCTTAGCGAACCCGTCGCCGTTCCACTCGATTTTCTTGACTGGATCGAGAAGGACCCGGCATGGCTGGCCGACGCCCTGGGCAGGTTGGGTGTCACATCCGGCTATGATACCGGGCAGGGGTTGCTGACGGCCGTCACGCTCGAGGCGCTTACCGCCGCAAACCGTATAAGATCCTTTGCCTATTTCGCGGCGCCGGGACTTCGCCCGCCCTACTTTGATCTGATGGTCGACGAGGGGGGCAAGCCGGTGCGCTGCGTTACGTTGTTCCCGCAAAGCATTGCTCCGGAGATTGGCGCATTCGACTTTGCTGCCGGACCCTTTCCGGCCGATGCCGCGGATCCCACGATCCTGGACTTGTGCAGGGTCAGCATGCCCCGCAGCGCCGAATATCTGGGTCTGGACCGGGAAGAGTTCGTGCAGCGATACTTCGAGGGCAACGGTGATCTGAAGATCGAATTCGCAGACCTCGGGCAGGACCCTGCGTTCCTTGCCACGACGCTGGATCATGGCATCTTCATCGGTCAATCCAGCCCGACGGGACGCGCGCGGAAGGAATAGTCCAACCGCAGTCAGGCCTATCTCCGATCGATGGGAGGAAACCGGTACCGCGCCTCAGCCTCGTCCCAACTCAGGTGGTTGCGGACGTATTCTTGGGTAGCGTCCCGGGGCGGGTTGTAATCCCAGTGTTCGCCGGCACCGGCCTCCATCGCCGCGTGAAGCGCGCGTCGGCTGCGCTGCGTGGCGATCACATCGGCATGCAGAGCCTTCGAATCCCAGCGGTCAGTCACTTCGGCTGCGAATGCCTCTGACGCCTGCTTGTATCCTGGGTCGTCAACCAGATTGCGCTGCTCTCGCGGATCCCGGCTCAGGTCATAGAGCTGCGGCGGATCCGCGTCGCAGTGGACATATTTCAGGGATCCGCGACGTATCATGAACACAGGGTGTCCGGCCATTTCGGCACAGTACTCACCGATTGCTTCGTCAATGGGATCCGCTTGTCCCGATGCCAGCGGCATCAACGAGCGACCGTCAACGGGCTGGCCAAGTATTTCATTTCCCAACCCCGCGACGTCCAGGAGTGTCGGCAGGATATCAACCAGCGAGCATGCGTTGCCCGCCGCGCCTGTGGTACACCCGGGGCCGGCTATGATCAGCGGTACACGCGCCGAGTGCTCGAAGAAGTTCATCTTGAACCACAGCCCCCGCTCGCCCAGCATGTCGCCGTGATCGGCCGTAACGATGACGATCGTCCGGTCGGCCTCACCAATCTCTTCCAGTGTGCGAACCAGCATGCCAACCTTGCTGTCGAAATAGCTGACATTGGCATAGTAGGCGTGCCGGGCGCGGCGGATTTCGGCGTCGGTCAGCGGTTGTGTCGTCGCCTCTATCCCGTCCATGATTCGGCGCGACAGCGGGTCCTGATCCTGTGGCGCCAACACCAACTCGGGCATGTCGATATCGGCCTCGTCATACAGATCCCACCACTCAGGGCGGGCGACATAGGGGTCATGCGGATGGATAAAGCTTGCCACCATGCAGAACGGCTCGGCGCGCCCACGGCCTTTGTCGCGGGCATAGTCCACCAGCCAGCGCCTGGCGGCAAAGCCCACCTCGTCGTCATAGTCGATCTGATAGGTCGCCTGCGCGATGCCCGACTCTCGCACCGTTGCCATGTTGTGATACCACTTGTCGATCCGCTCGTCGGGCAGTTCCCAGTCAGGCGTCCAGGCGAAATCAGCCGGGTAGATGTCCGTGGTCACACGGTCTTGGAACCCGTGTTTCTGATCAGGTCCGATAAAGTGCATTTTGCCTGACAGGCAAGTCCGGTACCCAGCCAACCGCAAATAATGGGCGAAGGTGGGTACCGTTGCGGGAAACTCGGACCCATTATCATAGGCGGCGATCCGGCTGATCAGTTGGCCCGACATGAACGAAAACCGGGACGGCGCGCACAGGGGCGAATTGCAGTAGGCCGCGTCGAACCGCACTCCCCGGTCAGCCACAGCATCGATATTCGGTGACTTGACCACCGTGTTGCCGTAGGCGCCCAGATACTGCGGTGCAAGCTGATCGGCCATGATCAGCAGGATGTTCGGTCTGTCTACTGGCATGGCGTCGGCCCCTTTGTGGTCTGCGGCCGCAGTTTAGCGGAGACGGGCCGACGATCTCGTCGCCCAGCGGCGGCCATGTCGTTTTTGTGGTTTCAGCGAACGACGTAGTAGGCCACCAAGCTGACCGCGAAGGCAATGGCCACGACAACCGAATCCAGCCCCAATCGGCCAATCCTTGGTTTGCGCCTGACGATCAGACCGACCAGGTAGATCCCGGTGACCAGAATACCAAACATAATGGCCAGGCTCACCGATGGGCTGGCGTCGCGCAGGATCGGCCCTGTGCGATAGATCGCGTCCGCTGGCAGGACCAGCACCAACATGATCAGGTTCGACCCGAAGATGTTCGAGATCGCCAGTGTGTAGGCCCCCATTCTGACCGCGGTGATCGTTGTGGTCAGCTCGGGCAGGGACGTTGCGCCGGCCAGCAGGGTTACGCCCACGAACCCCGCGCCAAGGCCCGATTGCCGCGCAATTGCCTCGGCTGTCCCGACCAGACCGATGCCCAGCGCCAGGATTGCGGCACAGGCCAACGCGGCCATCACCATCAGCAGCCGGGTCGACGGCAAGCCCTCGTCACGGATCATTCGAACCGTCTCGTCGCCTGAACTGTCTGGCAAGTCCACCGGAACCCAGTCGTTGCTGGCGTCATATCGGCGCAGCAGCCGAATCGAGACGACGTAGGCGATGCCCACAACCACGCTGCCAAACCCGACTCCATAGGCGGACAGTGGCTCGTGCAGCTCTATGGCAATCAGGCACAGGGACAGGATGACCACCAGCAACGTGGCTTCCAGCGCATGGTTGGCCTTGCGCGGATAATTCGTGATTGCGCCGCGCGCCCACAGATCCGCCGAGGCCAGGATCGCGGTCTGTAGCGCGACACCGCCAAAGAGGTTGTTCAGCACCAGGTCTGCGCTCTGCCGCACCGCCGCGCTCAGCGTTGTTGCCACTTCAGGCAGCGAGGTCGCCAGCGCAAGAAACAGCAACCCGACCATGGACTTCGCCAGCTTCAGACGGTCAGACAGTACATCTGCCAGCCATGTCAGCCGGGATCCCGAATACCACACCCCCGCCGCCAGCAGGGCGAACAGGATCATATTGACGACCAGCGGCAACGCCAAAAAGTGGTTGGTCATCTATACTTGGCCTCCGTCCCCCATGGGGATGACGCCTCATCCTGCCGCGGGACAAATCCGCGCGTATTGACACAAATCAACGCAGGTCAGGGTGATTGGTGCCAGTTTTGCATCAACCCTATCAGTGTTTAGCACCGATCCAGGTGGCAGAGGAGACGAGACATGCCCATTCGTACAATCCTGGTTTCGCTGACCACTCCTGACGCTGCGCGCCAGGTCATGGGTCCGGCTGTCGAATTGGCGCGGCGCGAGAACGCGCACCTGGTGGGTTTGCACACTCGTGAGGCGATCGTGGTCTATCCAGGTATTGCCATGCATGTCTCTACGGCTGATTTCACCGCGTTCGAACAAAGCCAACGCGAGCAATCCGAACAAATCCGCCAGATCTTCGAGGATCATACGCGTATCGAGGATTTCGTGTCCGAATGGCGCGATGTCGAGGCGCAGTCGATGACCGCCTCGGACCGGATCATCGAACACGCCCGCGCGGCGGATCTGGTGATCATGCCCCAGGGCGACCCGGATCATGATCGCCCTGATCAGCACCACATCCAGGACCGTATCATCCGCAAATCCGGCCGCCCGGTTCTGGTGATCCCCTATGCTGGCAGTTTCCAGTCGGTGGGGCACAAGGTGCTGGTCGGCTGGGCCCCAACGCGCGAGGCCGCGCGCGCGGCACATGACGCAATACCGCTGTTCGCCCAGGGTGGCGAGGCGCTGATCGTGACTGCACATCACGCTCGTGCCGGGCACGCGCTGTCCGACGAAACCGCGCACGAGTTGGCGCTATGCTATGATCGCCATGGCATCCGGTCACAGGTTGTGGACCGAACGGATGATGGCCTCTCGGTTGGTAGCGTGTTGCAGAACGAGGCGTTCGAGCGCGGCTGCGACTTGATCGTGACCGGCGCCTTCGGCCATTCGCGCATTTATGATCTGGTCATCGGCGCGACGACCAGCGAACTGCTCGAGAGCATGACGGTCCCGGTCCTGTTCTCGTCCTGACCCGCAAAACAATAACCGGAGGAAGCTATGTACAAGCACATCCTTGTTCCCGTGGCGCTGGACCACGAACACAACGCCGCCCAGGCGCTGGAAATCGCCCAAAGCCTCAGAGCCGAGGGGGGACGGATTACCGTGCTCCACGTGCTCGAGGCGGTTCCCGGATATGTCGAGACCTACATCCCTGAAGAGGTGCGCAAGAACAATCAGGCCGAAGCCAAGGCATCTCTGGACGGCATGACCATCGGGGTGTCGGGACCGATCGAGACCCACGTGATACTGGGGCATTCCGGGCGCAGCATCGTGGAATACAGCAAGGCGCATGATAACGACTGCATCGTCATGGCCTCGCATCGCCCCGGTCTGCAGGACTATTTCCTGGGCTCGACCGCCGGCCATGTTGTCCGTCATGCGACATGCGGGGTGCACGTGGTGCGCTAAAACCACCGCTTAGGGCCGCGCGGTCTGTCACGATCTTGCAGTCGCGCGGCTGCGCAAGCGCAGGCCTGTCTTTATAACCTCTGGCACGACGATCAGCGGCAGCGCCAGCGTCAGGATCATCCCCCACTCCGACCAACCCAGCGGAACGGTGTGCAGCAGCAGTTGCAGCGGCGGCCAGTAGACCGCCGCCGATTGCGCTGCCAGCATCAGCACCAGCGCGCCCAGCAGCAGCGGATTTGAAAACCAGCCGATGTGCCAGCACGGTTGCCGTAGCGACCGAAATGCAAAGACGCTGACCTTTTCAAAGACCACCATGGCGGTAAAGGCCGTGGTCCTTGCCAGATCCACCCCATGCGGCAGCAACGTCAGAAAGATCCATAGGCTGGTCAGCCCGGTGTAGGCCCCGAAACACAGGATCGGGATCAGCCCGCCGCGCCCCAGAACCGGCGCGCTTTCGGGCCTGGGCGGGTCCTTCATCTGGTCTTCCTCGGACTTCTCCAGCCCTAGGGCGACTGCCGTGACCCCGTCAGTGATCAGGTTCATCCACAGGATCTGAGTGGCCAGAAAGATCAGGGGCCCGCCGATCAGGATGTTCAAGACCAGCGCGATGACCTCGCCGGCATTCGACGACAGAAGATAACGGACGAACTTGCGCACATTGTCGAACTGTCGCCGACCTTCGCGGATTGCCGCAACGATGGTTGCGAAATTGTCGTCCAGCAACACCAGGTCCGACGCGTCCTTGGCCACGTCAGTGCCGCGAATGCCCATCGCCACACCGATATCCGCCTTTTTCAGCGCCGGGGCATCGTTCACACCGTCCCCAGTCATCGCGACAATCTCGCCCGTCTCCTGCAGGGCGGTCACGATCCGCATCTTGTCCGCCGGACGGGTCCGGGCAAACAGCGCATCCCCGCGCAGCGCATCCACCAGGGCGGCATCACTCATCTCGTGCAGCATGTCGCCGGTCAGGGCCGATCCCACCGGCAGTCCGACCTGCCGGGCGATGGCCGCGGCGGTGACCGGATTGTCGCCGGTGATCATGCAGATGCGGATACCCGCAGCATGCGCGGCGGCCACTGCGGCGCGAACTTCGGGACGGGGCGGGTCGACCAGACCGGCCAGCCCCAGGAAGATCAGGTTCTGTTCATCCGTGTCATGCGCCCCGTCCGCACGACGCTCGGCCAGCGCAAGCACCCGCTGGCCCCGAGCAGCCATGGCCTCGATCTCGGCCATGGCGGCAGCACGGTCGTCGTCGATCAGGGCCCGATCCCCCGCGCCCTGCGCAATGCGCGTGCACAGCCCCAGGATGGTCTCGGGCGCGCCCTTGGCAAACAGCATGGGGCCGTCGCCGGTCATCGCCACGACGCTCATACGCTTGCGGTCGCTGCTGAACGGGGTCTCGGCCAGTTCGGCATCGGGATCGGGCATCCGCGTCCAACCCTTCATGGCCAGCACGACCAGCGCGCCTTCGGTCGGCTCGCCGATCAACTCCCATCCCGGGCCACTGCGAACCAGCCGCGCGTGGGTACACGTCGCCCCCGCCCGCAGCAGCCGCGCAAGTTCCGGATCGTCCGAGGCGCGCACCCTTAAGTCTCCTTGCGCGATATGCCCCGCCGGATCATAGCCCGTGCCGGTCACGGTAAAACGCGCGGATGGCACATAGACGGCCGTCGCGGTCATCTTGTTTTCGGTCAGCGTCCCGGTCTTGTCGGTGCAGATCACGGTCGAGGCGCCCAGCGTCTCGACCGCCTGAAGGCGCCGCGCCAGTGCATTCTGCCGCGACATCGCGGCGGCGCCCAGCGCCAGGGTGATGGTGACCACGGCGGGCAACCCCTCGGGAACGATTGCCACCGCAAGCGACAGGCCGGTCATCATCATCTCGACTGTGTCTCGGCCCAACGCCAGCCCAAGCAGCAGGATCCCGCCCGCGATGCCCAGCGCGGCCGCGCCCAACTGGCGTGCCAGCCGGCCCAGTCGCCGCTGTAGGTTCGTGGTTTTTTCGCCGACCGATCCGGTCAGGACCGCGATCTCGCCGAATGCGGTGCGCGGGCCGGTCGCCGTCACCTCGGCCTCGGCACGGCCGGAAACAATCGTGGACCCGGCAAAGATCGTCTCGCCCTCGGCCTTTTCCAGCGCCAGGGATTCCCCTGTCAGCACGCTTTCATCAGCTTTCAGGGCCGAGGCCCGATACACGCGCGCATCGGCCGCGACGCGTTCGCCCGCCCCGACCAGCAGGATGTCGCCCGGCACGACATCAACTGCCGCGATGATCTGCTCGCGGCCATCCCGAATGACCAGCGCCGTCGGCGACAGCATCTTTTTCAGCGCCTCCAGGGCCGTTTCCGCGCGCCACTCCTGCACAAACCCGAGGATTCCGTTCAGCAGTACGACGATCAGGATCGCCAGCGTGTCGATCTTTTCGCCCAACAGCAGGGCGATGACCGCGGCCAGGATCAGGATCAGGACCAGGAAACTGGAAAACTGCCGCAGGAACACCCGGACCGGCGATGCACGCGGGGCTTCGGGCAGGCCGTTCGGCCCGAACGCCTTGCGCCGGTCCAGCACCTGTGCCGTCGTCAGGCCCTGATTAATTCGTCGCTCCAAGATGCCCTCCGGCAGGATTTCGACATCTGTTTATGGCGGTACGGGGTGTCTCAGCGTTGATCCGGATCAAGGTGCCCCCGACGAGTTGGTGCCAACATGGCCGCAGGATATCGCAAGGGGAGACGATACGATGGCTACCAAACAGAAGACAGGCGAGACGGTGACCGACGCTATGGAAAAGCTTCAGGCCGCAGGTTTGGGATCGGTGAACAAGATGGGATCGGTCTGGCTGAAGGACATGGCCGCGCTGAACTCCGAGGTGCTGGGTTTTGTCGCCGACAGGATCCGCGAGGACATCCGTACGCAGCAGGAAATCATGCACTGCAAGGACCTTGGTGACCTTCAGCGCATCCAGGCGAAATTCGTCCGCACTGCTATCGAACAGTATACCGAAGAGACCGGCAAACTGGTCGAGCTTGGATCGCGCATGCTGGCTCATGCGGGCGCCGAGTTGAAGCATACCGAGGACGAGGATCCGACAAGGGACACTTGACCGCCCTAGCATGGCACGGGTTGGCAGACCGGCAGCAGCTGATCTACGGCCTGCCGGGTGCACAGCGCCGTGCCTTCGGTGGAAACCGTGGCGCTGGAGGCTGCGACGCCCCAGCGCAGGGCCTCGGCCAGATCGGTACCGCGCGACAGCTGCAACGTCATCGCGCCAACAAACGCGTCTCCCGCCCCGATCTTGCTGGCCACGGGCACGCTGGGGGCAGGGCAGAACCAACCTTCGTCATGGCCCACGACGAACGATCCGGCAGCGCCCCGGCCGCTGACGATCACGTCGGCAACCCCATTTTGCAAGAGGCTGCGGGCAAAGGCGATCCCATCGCCAAGTTCGGGCAGGACATGTCCCGCGGCCTGTTCCGATTCCGCTTGATCCACGCGCAGCAGGTAAGGCGCGTCGCCGGGGCGCTGGATCAACTGCCCTAACGCTGGTCCGGACGTATCCACCACCAGACGGATATCACGTGGTGCCAGCAGGCTCTGTAGCCCCGAGGGAAAATCCACTGGCAGGCCTGGTGCCATGCTGCCGCTCAGCACCACGACCGCGCCCGCCGTGACTGTCGTGTCGATCTGGCGCCGCATTCGCGCGTCATCTTCCGTGGTCATTGCCGCGCCGGGGACCGAAAACCGGTACTGAGCGCCATCCCGCTCGTCTGTGACCGCGAAACTGGTCCGGGTTTCGCCCGCAACCGGGATCGGCTGGGCAGAAATGCCTTCCTGAACCAGCAGGTCGATCAAGCGCTGACCTGTAGGGCCGCCGCATGCGACCAGCGCGGTGCAGGCGCCGTCCAGCCGCCCGATCATACGTGCAACATTGACCCCGCCCCCACCCGGATCGACCCTGGGCGCTGCGCATCGCAGTTTCTCGCCCGGTACCACCGCCGCAACGCGTGTTGCGATATCCAACGCCGGGTTTACTGTGACTGTGAATATGTCACGCATCGCATTCCCCATTGTCCCGGCCTAGTATTCTATCCCAAAGCCATTCGGTCCGCACCCGCCCGCTCAGAATGCCGCGCGTGCGTTGAACTTGCTCAGCCATCCGCCCAGCCGCCCACCCTCGGGCCACAACAGAATGCTGCCGACACCCAGCCCGGTCAGTGCGCCGTTCGGCCGACGTGTCATAGCGGCTTTGGGGTGGTGAAACTCCAGGCAGGAATAGCCATCCGGCGACAGCGTGATCTGGCCAGATACCTGCCACAGCCGGTGATGCCGCCCCACCATCCCGCGTCGGGACCAACTTGCCTCGACCCCGTCCGAGGGCGCGTACACCTCGACCGTGCTCGCGTCCACATCGCCGCGGGCCAGTACACGCGCCGAAAATCTGGCGCTGCCCGGATGCGTCACCGGGATCAGCAGCCTGGGCGTGGCGCTGGGGCCTGCCCACCGTACCCCATTGTCCTTCTTGCGCAATCCATGCCAGTCCGCGGCCCGTGGCCCGCCATCCTGGGCGATGATGCTCACGCGACCCAGCGGGCGAAGCGGCGGCAGGTCCAGCCCCCGATGCCGGTTCATGTTCCGGTAGACCTCTGCGCCGGATCGATGATCCCACTGCGCATGTTTCAGCGGCAGGAACCGATCGGTTCCGCGCGCGCCCTTGACGATTTCGTCGACCCAGGACCGATCGCTGTCCCCCAGCAGACGCGCCAGCAACGCCTCCTGCTCGGACGAGTCTGGAAACACATAGCTCAGATACCGGCTGACGGCCGCAATCTTGTGAACCCGAACCTCGCCGGTCGAGACAAAACGGCACCCCGCCTCGACCAGGCTCAACTCGTACGCCGTGTCCACCGGCCGGCCAGCCTCTTCCTTTCTGGGCCAAGGACCAGCCCGCTGCCCGATTTTGCGCGTGTGCGTCAGGCCACTGGGTGGAAAGAAGTAGATGCGCGCGTCGTCCGGGTTATCGAACAGGCCATGCACGCGGTAATTGCCGCTGCCAGGGGGGCCGTGCCCGATCAGGCCGCTGATCACGGCGTCCACGCCGCCCCGGTCATAGGATCTGGCGGCGGTTTCCAGATAGTCCGGGTCCCAGACATCGTCATGCCCCAGATAGGCAATGATGCTGCCGCGCGCCTGCGCGATACCCTCGTTGTTGGGGCCTGACTGGGCACCCCAGCGCTGCTCCAGGTTGATCCAGCGAACGCGCGAATCCTGGACCCCACACACGACCTGTTCGGTGTCGTCTGTGCAGGCATCGCCTACCACCAGCAATTCAAAGTCTCTGAAACTCTGTGCCAGAACCGAGCGGACCGAGGGCAGGATATGCCGGCCACGGTTCCAGGTCGCCATGATGACCGTGAACCGCGGTGCAACCTCAGCTGAAGACATACGGGATGCGCGGATCGGGGTGCGGCAGCCGCTGCTTGTCCGGGCGGGCCGGGTCGTATGCGCGTGTCGGCATGTTGACAAAGCTGGCACGCTCGCCCCGATTTTGAACGCCGTGCACGACAAAGGCCGGTATGTGCAGGCAAACCGGCATCTTCGCGCCGAAATCAAAGACGTTCAGCAGACCCTTGGTCGGGCTGCCGTCGCGTATGTCATAGAGGACGATGCGAAAGTCGCCTTCGGTGTAGGTCAGCCGATCCGTCTGGCGGTCATGATACACCCAGGCCCGCACCGATCCCGCCTCGGCCGTGACCTTGTAAACGTGAACAATCGGGTCAATCGGGTTATCGCGGGTCGTCAGCAACTCGACCAACTCGCCGCGCGGGTCGGACCGCACCAACAGCGGATCGATGCGGACCCCGTCAATCAGTTGGTCGGGGATGTTCGTGGCCTCTGGCTCGGGGCGGACCCAAGCCTTGTCTGCGACGAAATCTTCAGGGGTTACATCCATGGTCCTGTACCTCTTTCTGGGGTCATTCGGATCGGGTCCCGGCGCATGGAACACTGCAACGCCCGGTTTGGCCACCTGTCAATTTCGCGCCTTTCAGTCGATGCTGTGGGCGACATCATACATCACCGGTTCGAACCGGCTGCAAAGCCCGGTAAAAACACGGTTGTAGCTGCGCATCTCGTCCGAGCGCAGCATGGCAAGGAAATCCTCGCGCTTTTCCCACTGAGAATAGTTCGCGATGCGGGTCTGTGCGTCGTTGACGTGCAGACCCGCGGCGATGAAACCGGGCTGGTTGCGGATGAATCCGTCATAGGCTTCGGTCAGCTTGTCCAGCAGGTCCTGGCAGGTCCCTGGATTGACCTCGAACGTGGTGATGACCGTCTGGCAGTTCGACGGGGCCTTGATCTGCGGCATGAGCATCCCCTCTCGCGTCCCTAGCCTCAACCTAGAGCAAAATCGGATCAGTCTGAAACTGTTTTGGCCTGGGGAAGGGCGGACGGGGCGGGGCAATACCCCGTCGATCGGCGGCGGTGGCCGGCTCGGCAAGAGTATTTTGAGGAGCAAAGACGGCCCTCAACAAAGGACAGGGGACCCCCTTCCGTCGGCCCGAGTATCCCGGAGCCTCGCGTCAAGCTGTCGTCGGGGCTAACGTGGGTGCCCGGCTGGGAACGGTGCGCCGCCTCGATTGTCATTCCGGGACAGCGCACGCTGGATCACTCGCCAGACCGATGGCCCAGGCGCCAACGCCAGCTGCGGCGTTCCCACCGGTTGACCTTACGCGGCACGGGCTTGTCGGCATAGTCGCGGCGATCCTCCCAACGGTCGATCCGGTCTTCGATCACATCGCGCGGGCCGTGATCCACCCGCTCGTCGCGGCGGCTTTCGATCCGGTCGAGGCGGTTCTCGACCCGATCGCGAATTTCCGAGCGCGGTGTATCCGCAGCACTTGCTGCCATGGGCAGTAACATTGCAACGGCGGCTCCGGCCAGCAGGGTTTTCCCAAGGGTCATGTCCAGATCTCCTTTTCGTTGTCAGACACGGCCCATAAACGAAGGGGCGGCGGAAATCCGTCGCCCCTGCGTGTACACGTCTTGTTTCAGCGCGTTACCTGTCAGGACGGCACGTCGCCTCGCACGCGCAGTTCGACCGTGCCGCGCACCGGCTCGGCCCAGATGACATCGACATCCTGGCCCCCGATGCCCTGTGCCGTCTCGACCCAGGGCGCGCCAGCATGGGCAGCCGAGCCCGCGTCCAGCACCGCGCCGTGTTTGGTCACGCTGTCCACCCCCAACGCCTGGCAGCCAAAGGGCAGCTTGTCTGCGAGCTGCGCAGTCCAGGTTGCGGCGTTCGACGTCTGCGTCAGGCTGACCAGCGCTGGTGATTGGGTACGATAGGTCACGTCGTCATAGCTGTTGCCTTCGAACACCAGATCCCTGGTCTGGGAATAGTCAAATCCCCCGTTCGAGGTGTCCACGCTGTCGACGCGGTCGGTGACCGATCCGTTGAAATTACGGAACGCATTGCCGATCACGCTGATCCCGTCGATCACGTGGTTCGTGCCTAGCGGCGTCAGCACCAGATAGGTGAACCAGTCCGGGATGCGCTGGCCGGTAAACACATTGCCCACGATCGCCAGGTTCCCAAACGGCAGGCCCGAGGAACTCGTTGCATCCGCGTCGTACTCGTTGGTCAACTCGATAAAGTGGTTGTCGATGTAGTTGCCGGTGATCGTGGTCTTGGCCTGTTTGCGGGTCAGGATCAGACCCGCCGTGCGGATACCCTCGGCCGCCGTGTCGATCTGCCAAAAATGGTTGCCAACGACCAAATTGCCGCCACCCGCAAGCACACCGAAATGCCGGAACTCGATCGACCGGTTCATGCGGATCTTGGCGTCATTGGCGTTGACGTTGAAGGCCACCGACTTGCGATCCTGTGTCAACAGGGTGTCGTCGGGCGCGGTGAACTCGCACTGTTCGATGGTGATGCCCTGGCAGGCCCGCCCGATCGACGTGATCCCGCGCGCGCCGGGGCGATAGAACCAGCAATTGCGGATCATCCACCACACGCCGTCATCGGGCAGCAACACGCCGCTGGCGCGTTCATTGCCCTGGAACTCGATGCCGTCGATGTTGAAGCTGTTGATCGCGTTGAAACCGGAAAAATCCAGCAGGTACTGGAACCGCGTAAACGTATAGCTCTGGCTGGCCTGAGCCCGCGCCAGGGGCTGGCTCAGCGTGATCTCGCCCGCGCCTTCGTCCTTGGCCCGCACATAGATCTCGCGCCCGACGCCGAAGCCCTCGACCAGCGACCCGACCGGGATCGAGGCGATGTTGGTGACATTGGTCAGCGTGGTGGGGTTGGACGCCGAATAGTTGGCCGTCGCATTGACCACCACATCGTCGAACGCGGTCGTATTGCCGGCATCAAGCTGGCCATTGCGGATCCCTCGACGGGTGAAGAAGCTGTCGAAATTGCCGACCGCCGCATGCACGTCAATGGGTTCGGACAACTGGATACGCCGCCCGCCCAGGTCCAGGCTTTCGTGATCGGAGAACTGGAACAGGGCCTGCAGGGCCTTCTTGAACGCGGTCGTTTCGTTCTGGAACGCGTCGAAATAGGACACATAGTCGAAGTTTGTGCGCAGGATGAAGTGCTTGTCCGCAGGCTGCGAAATCTTGCCGATGAATCGCGTTGGCGCGACCATGGTCACGTTGTCGGCCAGATAGTAGGTCCCTTCCGGCACCAGTACTTGCCGCCCGCCTGCGGCTGTATCGGCTGCCAGAAAGGCGGCGGTGTCGTCGGTGCTGCCATCGCCCTTGGCGCCAAAATCGCGCACATCGACCCAGTCCATCAGGTTACGGTGAAAGACGCTGGTCTTGTCCTCGACGGTGATGCTTTCAATGCGGATCACCCCGCCGTTGTCGCCCTCGATATCCAGCCCGACATGGCCGTAGACCGCGCTGGTGCCCCAGATCATATCGACCCCGGACCGGTCGCCCAGCCCGATGATGGCCCGCACCTCGTAAACACGTCCGGTCTGCGCGATAGTCACGGACGGACCTGTCAGGATGGCTCCAGGCACCGGATCCCCGTTCACATCCGCAGCATAAGCCGCGATCCGGACGTCGGGCAGCGGCGCGCTCATCGATTTCACCCGCGCCCGGACCTCCAGGTAACATCCCGGCTGCAGCGGCGTCTGGCCCTTGTAGCGCAGCCGCTGAGGGGTATCGGTCTTGAGGATCTCGATGCAGGGGCCAAAGTCGGGATCGCTTGCAACCAAAACCCCGTTGGGATTGGTGTCGTATGTGGTCGATGCCGGAGTGCCGTCCTGATCGGACCAGACATCCAGCCCGTCGATGAATGCGGGCGGCATCAGGTCCAGGCCGTCGGTAATCGCCTTGTTCATGAATACGGGTCCTCTTCTGTATCCAAAAAGAGCCCCATGACGGGACCCCAAGGCGCCCGCTCAACGGAAAATGGCCCGCGTGGTCGCGGGGCGCCGGTTTCAATGTCTCGAAAGGGAATGCCCGGACATGTGCCGGGATTGACGGTCGTGGACCTTAACAGACTGCGGTTAAGAAGGGTTTAACCATAGATGTGCTCAATCCGGCCCAAACCTGCACCGAATCCGTAGAGCACCTTGTTGAAGGGCTGGCCCAATGGTATTTTGCGCCCCTGTGGGGAGATGGAGAAAGCTATGACTCGGTTGCTTGCCGGCGCCGTTCTTGCCGCGTTGTCTACGGGCCTTGCATGGGATGTCGCGGCGCAACAGGCCAACGATCCGTCTATCGAATTCCTCGGCGCCATTCGCGAACAGCTTGACCGCGCACGGGACGAGGATGGCGATCTTTCCGAGCAGCTGATTGCCTGCCTGCCAGCGCAGGAGGCGCAAGAGGCACCGATGGTGTCCATCGATGTCGCCTTGGGGGACGACGGCAAACCGGCGGGACCGGCCGATCTGACCTGGCCGCCGATCGACAAGGCGTCCATGACCCATCTTCGCCAGATGTTGCGGCTCGAAGCGGCGGTGGTCGAATGTACGCCGCTGATCCAGTCGGGGCGGGATCTGACCAATGTCCGCCTCTCCGTCAGCGGCGTCGGAGACAGCGTCATGATCGCCGGTCAATCCAGCCTGATCGCCCAGGTTTCCACCCCCGAGGAAGAAGCTGCGTTGCTGCTGACCCGTAGCGAACGGCGGGAAATCCAGGGGCGCCTGTCCTCGTTGGGTCACGACGCGGGCGGCACGGATGGCGTTCTCGGGCCCCGCTCCCGGGCGGCTATCTCGTCCTGGCAGACTGCCAACGAACTGCAGGCAACCGGCTATCTGAACGAACCGCAGATCATGGCGTTGGAGGAGCAATCGAATGTGCGTTATGCGGAATGGCAGGAAAACCGACCCAAACGGGTTGTGCGCCGCGCGAAGCAGCCCCAGCGCTTCAGAGGTGCCGATGGATGCTGGCGCTATCCCAATGGCCGCATCATCCCAAAGCAAAGCTTCCGGTGTGACGCTCGGGGGATGTTCAATCTATAGGATCTAGGCGCCCATCCGGGGTTCTTGCAGGAATTGAACGCCGTTGATCTGCCAGATACCGTCGACCTCGACCATCTCGTACTCCAGCAGGTGCAGCGCGCCGTTTTGGTCCACGATCAGGACTTTCTGATAGGTGCGGCCTGCGATGTCGCGCAGTTCCGTATACCGGACCTCGGCCGGGCGCCAGACCATTGGGTATCCGCGCTTGACCATCTCGCCAAAGCGCTCAGGCGTCTGGAAGATATTCTTGATGACCGGGCTCGCATAGGAAAAGGCCATATCAAAGTCGTCCGCCTTGAACGCCTCGAACTGATTGCCGATGATGCCCTGTATCGCCTCGGCGCGCGATTGCGCGAGGCCTGGTAGGGCCAGCAGGATGCTCAGCATCAGGGCGGTCAGAATTGGTCGCATGAGGTCTGCCTTCAGGTTGCTACGCGCTAAAGGGTGGCGCAACCGGCCCAACTGTCAAATGCGCGTATGTCGCGCCTAGACCCGTGACAGGATCAGACCGCACAGAACCAGCAGCACAGCCGCTATCCGGGTCCACCCGATCTCCTGCACCTGCAGGCCGAACGCGCCGGTTGCATCCAGAACCAGCGCAGCCAGCAACTGCCCCAGGATCACGGCGGCGATCAGCGTGACAACCCCCAGCGTTCCAACGCTGGAGATCGCCGCCCAAACGTAAATCGCACCCAGCGCCCCACCGATCCAGGCCCACCAGGGCGCGCTGCGAATGGCCGAGGTTTCGGGCAGCCCCTCGCGGGCCAGCGCTGCAACTAGAAGGATCGCGAATCCGACACCAAACGAGATCGCCGCCGCCGTGATGTTGCCACCCAACGTTTTGGCCAACGCCGCGTTGATCGGAGCCTGCGTCGCGATCCCGACGCCGCCCAGAAATGCAAACGCCAACGCGACCATTACCGCGCCGCTCATTGCGCCAACTCGCCAGCCAGGGCCTGATCGATCAGATCGGCGGTCTCGGCCACGCCGTAGAGCGCGATAAACCCGCCAAAACGCGGACCTTGGCTGGCGCCCAGCAACACCTCGTAGATCGCGCCGAACCATGCGCGCAGCGGTTCGAACGCATGCTCGCGCCCGACCGCGAAGACCAGGCTCTGCAGCTCTTCTGCGTCCGTTCCGCCATCCCAGGCCCGCAACCGATCGCGCAGATCCTCCAATGCCGCGCGCTCCTGCGCGTCCGGCGCGCGATAGACTTTCCCGGGCTTCACCTGCTCCTGGTAATAGCGCACAGCCCGTGCTGCGGCCGCGTCCAGGCCCGGATGGCTGTCCGGTGTGGCGTCGGCATACTTGCGAATGAACCCCCACAGCACGTCCTTGTCCTCTGCCCCCGCAGCCGAGGCCAGGTTCAGCAGCATCGAGAACGATATGGCCATGTCGCTTGCAGGCGGCCGACCGCCGTGGATATGCCACACGGGATTGTTCAACTGCTGCACGGTCTCTTGCCCGCCATAGCCGCGCAGCTGCTGGTGGTATTCGTCCACAGCCTTGGGGATCACGTCAAAGAACAGACGTTTGGCCGTCTTCGGCTTTTGATACATGAAGTACTGCAGGCTCTCCGGGCTGCCATAGGCCAGCCATTCCTCCATGGTCAGGCCATTGCCCTTGGACTTCGAGATCTTCTGTCCCTCGGCATCCAGAAACAATTCGTATGTCAGGGTCTCGGGCTG
>CAYWND010000006.1:0-20448 GCA_964459085.1 uncultured Oceanibium sp.
ATCAAGGGTGTCGAAGAGGAACGGCGCCTGGCCTATGTGGGCATCACCCGGGCCGAGGTACACTGCACGATCAGCTTTGCCGCCAACCGGCGGATCTATAACCAGTGGCAATCCGCCTTGCCCTCGCGCTTTATCGACGAATTGCCGGCCGAGCATGTCGAGGTGCTGACCCCACCCGGCCTTTATGGCGGCGGTTTTGGCGCCGCGGCCCCGGCGGCCGAGATGCCGGGCATGATGCGCGGGTCGGATCTGGAGAGCCGGGCAGCGGATGCGAATGTCTACAACTCGCCAGGCTGGAAGCGATTGCAGGCCCGCGCGGGGCACCGGACGACCCGGTCCCCGCGTGAGGCGAAAGACATGGTCATCGACGTCGAGGCGATCAGCGCGCATGGGCTGGGCGACCGGGTTTTCCACCAGAAGTTTGGCTATGGTGAGGTGCAAGAGATCGAGGGTGACAAGCTGACCGTCGCGTTCGAGAAGGCGGGCACCAAGAAGGTGCTTGCGTCCTATGTGACCGCGCCGGACGACGTGCCGTTCTAGTCTCCAAAGATCGCGATTGGGCCGCTATCCGACTGCCGCCGCACCGCGTTTGCCATAAGTTTCCAGCCATGGGCCGACCTGGTCGGCGGGCATTGGCGCAGAGATGCCGAAGCCCTGCGCAATATCGCAGTCGAGCCGCTTGAGCGCATTGAATTGTGCCGGCGTTTCGATCCCCTCGGCGATCACTTGCAGTGACATTGCCTTGGCCAGACCGATGATGGCTGCGACGACCTGCGCGGATTTGGGCTGTTCGATCTTCATGATCAGCGATCTGTCGATCTTCAGGCCGGTAAGATCCAGGGTCGCGAGGTTCGACAGCGAGGCATAACCAGTCCCGAAATCGTCGATATGGATGTCGAAGCCGGCGTCGCCCAGGTCGCGGATCGTTCGCACGGCCTGATCAGTATTGTCCTCGATCAGGGTGGATTCGAGCACTTCGATCGATACGTCCCGCGGGGAGAGGCCCCGAGATCGCACAGCCTCGACCACTTCAGAGCGGAAGGCCGTAGACCGCAGGGAACGCGCCGACGCGTTGACTGCAATTCCATCAATCGACCAGCCCTCGCCGCGCAGCCTGACAAGCTCGTCCAGACCGGCGAGCATGATGCGCCTGTCGATGGCATCGATCATCCCGGTTTCTTCCGCCAACGGAATGAACACGTCCGGTGCAAGCACGCCACGCGTGGCGTGACGCCACCGCGCCAACACCTCGAATCCTGTTATCCGTCCGTCCGAGAGCGAAACCTGGGGCTGAAGAAAGGGAACGAATTCGTCCGCATCAAAGGCCAATTCGATGTCTCGGACCAGTTGGACCCTGTTTTCCAGCCCGGCGCGCATCTTGCAACTGAATGCACGGGCCTGTCCGCGGCCATTTCGTTTGGCCTCGTACAGCGCTATGTCCGCATTCCCGATCAACGTTTCGACTGTTTCCCCACGGTCGCCCGAGAACACATACCCTATGCTGGCACCGACCTGGCACTCCACGTCCTTGATGGTCATCGGTTTGCAAATTCGCCTGATCAACGTGTCGGCCAACTTGGGGACACGTTTGTCGGCGGTGTCCTTCTCCATCCGGATGGCGATCACGAATTCATCCCCTCCGATCCGCGCAACCAGATCCTTTTCGCGAACTTGCGCGCGCATGATCTCGGCACATCGTGCCAAAACTCCATCTCCGACCAGATGGCCAAGGGTGTCGTTGACCTCTTTGAATCGGTCAAGATCGATGTGGAGAATACACACTTGCTGCACTTCGGGATCAATCACCGCCAGCCAGTTCTCGACTTCCTCGATCATGCGCTTGCGATTGGCCAGCCCTGTCAGCGGGTCATGATATGCCGAGAACGCCAGCCGACGCGTCATCTCTTCCAACTCGACGTTCTTGTCGTCTATTCGGGCATTGCGCTCTTCGAGAGATTGCAACGCCCTGTTTACGCTGATCTGCGCGGGTCCGAAGATTATGACCCCTTCGGAAATCACGATCAGAATGGCGATCAGCAACGCGATGTTCTGGATCGTAGTCAACCTGTCGTTTCTGGCTACGGCGTCCTCCTCGAAGATCGAGACGGCGCGGTTGAGATCCCCCAGCAGGACCGTAGCGCCCTTGGCCCGTAATATCTCGAACGCGGCCGCGACACTGTCCGAGCCAGGTTCGCGGTCAAGAACAATGCGGGCATGGGATAGAAACTGGCGACTTGTGGTGTCGAGATTGTTGTCCGGCCCGAAATAGTGCGCCCGAGCGCGATCGGACAACGTGGGAAGACCGATCAGCCGCGTATGGGACGTTTCGAACAGATCGATTGCGTTTCCCAGCAGAACTATGGTTTCGGCGCTTGGTCTGGCTGCGTGTTCTGCAGCCAGCATCACGATCCGCTGGCTGAGCATCCGCTGCCGACCCGACAGGTTTATGATCTCGGCATCAGCGCGCGCCTCTCTGACCGTGGCCAGATGGGCGACATGCGCCCCGATCAGCGACGCCAGAATCAACGCGATGGCGATGACGTACTTGACCCAGATCCGACGCGGATTACCGATCAGGACTTGAGGTATCTGAACTGCCATATGCCGCCGAACTCCACACGCTGGGATCGGCCGCAGAAAACCCCTGCAAGCTTTCAAGGTTGTAAACACCGCGCGGCAAACTGGCGTGCAGTTTAAGTTAACCGCCGCAGCAGGGTTTGAGACAGGTCAAGGTCGTGCATTCGCCGTCGTCCTAGGGTGCCCGGCCAGCGGCGAATGTTTCGAGAAAGGGAAGCCATGTCACAGCTTGCGCATGTCACAGCCTACAAGGTGGCCGTGGCCGGTTCGGCGGCGGATTTAGCAACCAATGTAGAGAAGGAAATCCACGGTGGATGGCAACCGTTCGGCAGCCCTGTGATCGAACCCGCAACCGGGAAGATCGCACAGGCCCTGGTCAAGTATGCCGAGTGGTATCGATAGGGCCCCGGTTTGACCCCGTGCGGCATTCAACGCAACAGGGCCGCATGGCGGTTGCGCCATGCGGCCCTGTCGTGGTTTCCAAATGTGATCGACAGATCAGCTTTCGTACACGGTCTCGCGCGAGATCTGCAGGATATCCGTGCGGTGGATGCCGATATCTGCCAGTTCGGCGTCGCTGAGCGCGCTGAGTTCGTTGTAGGTCCGTTCGACCTGCCGGGCCTTGGCCCAATCTTCGCGAAGCGATGCGAAATAGGTGCCAACGCGGTCGAGCAGCGTCGCGGTGCGGGTTTCGGTGGTGTATGCCATTTCAGGGTCCTTTTCTCCGGGGACCTGGCCCCGGACTGTCAATTCAGTGTCCGTAGACGGCCTTGTGGGCCACTTGCTTGAGGTCGCCCCGATAAAGATCGAGGTCCAGAAGCGCGTCGATGTGCAGGGCGTTCAGCTCTGCATAGGTCCGGCGGTACGCCGCATAGCGGCCTGCTGCGTCAGTTGCCTGCGCATACAGTTGCGCGATACGGTTGCCGAAACCCGGTTTGCTGGTGACTGCTGTGGTCATGATCAGGTCTCCGTGGTTTGAGGGTCTTTCGGCCCGGTTTTAATCTCTGTTGCACTGCGATATACGCGCTTGTTGGCAGACGACAACGTGCAGGAAGGAAAAGCCGATATGCAGAAATCGCATGGCACAAGCGCCCCGGCGCCTGGCGGTTCTGCACTGACCAAGGCCCTGAAAAATCGACTAAATGTTTCTGCATTGGAGTCGCGGGACTTTCGGCGCCTGCTGGTCGGCAACGCGGCGTCGCTGCAGGGGTTCTGGATCCAGCGCCTGACGGTTGCGTGGCTGGCCTGGGACATGACAGGCCAGGCCGGTTTCGTGGGTTGGGTCGCGTTTCTGGGCTTTGCGCCCACGCTGGTCACCGGCCCGTTGTTCGGGGTTCTGGCGGACCGGGTGCCGCTGGTCAGGGCCGCCCAGGCCACGCAATCGAGCCTGGCACTGGTGATGCTGGCCACGGCGGTGGCGTACTTTGCTGGCGTTCTGACCCCGACCTTGCTGGCGATCCTGTCGCTGCTGATGGGGCTGGGGATTTCGGCCCATCATCCCGTGCGCCTGTCGCTTGCGCCGCTGCTGGTTCCCCGCGGGGACATTCCCAGCGTGGTCGCGCTGACGGCGCTGAATTTCAACCTGGCACGCACGATCGGGCCTGCGGTAGGCGGGTTGCTGATCGCGGCGTTCGGGCCAGGCGCTGCGATGGTCGTGTCGATCCTCACCTATGCCCCGCTGTTGCTGATCCTGGGCAGTTTGCACCCGCGCGACCGGGATGGACCCCGGCGCGAGTCTGTCCTGGCCAGTCTGAAAGGCGGCGCCGCCATGGCCTGGCGGACCGACGTGATCAGGACAACCATGGCGCTGACCCTGATTTTTGCGCTGATCGGGCGCGGTATTCTGGAACTGCTTCCGGTCATCGCCGACGGCGTGTTCGAACGCGGAGCCGCCGGGGTCGGAACGCTGACATCGGCGGCGGGGCTGGGTGCCCTGGCAGCGGCCTTCGCCGTGGTTCTGCTGCCCGCTGTGACGCCGGGCCGGATCCCGCGCGCAGGTCTGGTCGCGCTGGTGGTCGGCCTGTGCGCAACAGGGGCGGCCAGCAACAGCGATAGCTGGCCGCTGACCCTTGCGCTGATCGCGGTGATCGGCGCCTGCGGGACGGCGGTCGGGGTCTCGATGCAATCGACCATTCAAATGGTCGTCGCCGAGGCCTATCGCGGTCGGGTCATGAGCCTGTGGATCATGACCGGGGTCGGCGGGTCGGCGCTGGGCGCGTTGCTGCTGGGCTGGATGACGGACGCTGTCGGGCTATCCGTCGCGGGACTGGTCGTCAACGGGGCAGGCCTTGCGGTCTTTGTGGCGCTGTTCCGCCGTGGCCTGTGAGTTCGGGCAGAACGCCTGCTGCCCCTGGATCCGGAACGCCCCGATCGCGGCCTGCCCCTGGTCCGAGACCAGCCAGTCTGCCAACGCCGTGGCACCCGAAGCGTTCACATGCGGAAAGCGGTCGGGGCTGACCACGACCACGCCATAGGGATTGTAGAGTGCAGGATCCCCGGCCATCAGGATCTTGTGCCCCCCCTTGTTGCCAAAGGTGATCCAGGTGCCGCGGTCGGTCAGCACATAGGCCTCCATCGCCACAGCGATGTTCAGGGTCGTGCCCATGCCCGCGCCCGCTTGCCGGTACCAGTCGGGGTCTGCGGGCGCGAGGCCCGCATCGGCCCACAGCTCCAGCTCTTTCTTGTGCGTGCCACTGTCATCACCACGCGACAGGAACGCGGCCCGGGCCGCCGCGATCCTGGCCAGCGCCTCGGCCGCTGTGGCCGCCCCGGCGATCCCCACCGGGTCAGAGGCCGGTCCGACCAGCACGAAGTCATTGTACATGACGTCGCGGCGTTCAACGCCGTACCCTTCGGCCACAAACGCATCTTCGGACGGGCGGTGGTGGACCAGCAAAACGTCTGCGTCCCCGTTGCGCGCGATGCGCAGGGCCTGGCCGGTGCCCACCGCCACGACGCGCACCTCGATCCCGGTCTTGTCGGTAAAGATCGGCAGGATTTCGTCCAGCAAACCGGAATTCTGCGTCGATGTGGTCGAGGCAACGATGACCGGCCGGTCGGTCGCCTGAACCGATGTCGCCAACAGGATCAGCAAGAAAAGCGCCACAAGGCGTGTCACAAGGTTCCCCGCAGGTAGTTCACGGCCGCAGCACTGCCGGGCCTGTCAAAGAAGTTGGCACTTGGCGCCTGTTCCGCAAGGGCACCGCCATCAAAGAACAGGATATCCGCCGCCAGCCGCCGCGCCTGGCCGATATCATGGGTCGAGAAAATCACCTTGACCCCACGTGCCGAGACATCATGCACCAGATCCTCGAGCGCCTTGGTCGAGGCCGGGTCGAGACTGGCCGACGGCTCGTCCATCAGCACCACCTTCGGGTCCAGCGCCAGGGCGCGGGCCAGCGCCATGCGCTGCCGCTCGCCGCCAGACAGCTGCGCGGCGGGGATGCGCGCGCGATCGGTCAGGCGCACCAGATCCAGCAGGGCCGCGACCCGAACAGCGGCCTCTGCGCGGCCAGCCCCATCGGCGCGCAGCGGAAAGGCGATGTTGGCGGCCACGGATCGTCGCAGGATCGGCGGCGTCTGGAATACGAACCCACGATCCTTGACGGTCAAAGGGGCTGCAACCCGATCCCATGTCACCGTTCCAGTCTGTGGGGCAAGCAGCCCGTGCGCCAGGCGCAGAAACAGGCTTTTGCCGGCACCGTTTGCGCCCATCACGCAGGTGATGCCCGGATCAGACAGGTCCAGATCAATCGGCCCAAGCAGCGTCTTGCCGTCGCGGCGCACGGTGGCGCCCGTCATGTTCAGGCTGGGGGTGCTCATGCGGTCTGGTACTTGCGCCCGATCAGCCCCAGAAGGTGCATGATCGCGTTGATGATCAGGGCCAGCCCCAGCAGGATCAGGCCCAGCGCCAGCGCAAGTTCCAGATTGCCCTTGGAGGTTTCCAGGGCGATGGTCGTGGTCATCACGCGCGTCACCCCGGCGATGTTTCCGCCGACGATCAGGACCGCGCCGACCTCGGCCAAGGCCCGGCCAGTGCCCGCCAGGATCGCCGTGATGACCGAAAACCGCGCGTCCCACAGCAGCGTGCGTACCTTCAGCCAGGCCCCCGCCCCGACAGTGTCCAAGAGCTCTCGATACTGGTGATACAGCGGCGCAACCGCGCCGTGGGTCAGCGAGACGATGATCGGGAAGATCAGGATCGTCTGAGCGATCACCATTGCCGTCGGGGTAAACAACAGGCCCCATTCGCCCAGCGGCCCGGCGCGGGACAACGAAAGATAGACGAACAGTCCCGCAACCACCGGCGGCAGCGCCATCAGGGACGAGGCGACAATCAGGATCAGCCGTCGACCCGGAAAGCGCCAGATCGCCAGTGCTGCCCCTAGCGGCGCCCCCATAAGCGTCGCAAAAAATACCGCCTGCAGGCTGACGCGCAGGGACAGCGCCACGATCCCGACCAGTTCGGGATCGCGCGTGGCGACCAGATCCCATGCGGCGCCCAGTGTGGACATGCGCGCAGCTCTCCTTCGATGAAAGACATGCCGGTTGGACAGGCGCGCACCCTATGGCCCTTGCATGGGGCGCGCAAGAATATATGGTTTCGGCCAGTAGATTCCCGTGTGCCCTAGATCAGGCCGGAGAAACCGGCGGCGCGGGACGGTTCCAACTTGGGAGACTATTCATGAAAAAGCTTCTGCTCGCCACCGCCGCCAGTGCGGTCATCTGTTCGTCGGCCCTGGCGGACGGTCATGCGATCAAGGTCGGCGTCATCCTGGGCTTTACCGGCCCGATTGAATCGCTGACCCCGCCGATGGCCGACAGCGCCGAACTTGCCTTCAAGGAAGTGTCCGACAGCGGCATGTTCCTGGATGGCAACGTGATCGAGCCGGTGCGCGCGGATTCGACCTGCGTCGATGCCGCCGCCGCCACGGCCGCCGCCGAACGGCTGATCAGCGCCGAAGGCGTGGCCGCGATCATGGGCGCGGATTGCTCGGGCGTGACCACGGCCGTGGCCAACAACGTCGCGGTGCCCAACGGGGTCGTGATGGTATCGCCGTCTGCCACTTCGCCCGCACTCTCGACCATCTAGGACAATGACCTGTTCTTCCGCACCGCCCCGCCGGATGCGCGTCAGGGCGAGGTGCTGGCCTCGATCCTCAAGGACAAGGGCATCACATCGGTCGCTGTGACCTACACCAATAACGACTATGGCAAGGGGCTGAGCGACAGCTTCATCTCGAACTACGAAAGCATGGGGGGATCGGTCACCATCAACGCCGCGCACGAGGACGGCAAGGGCGACTATTCGGCCGAGGTCGGCGCGCTGGCCGCAGCGGGCGGCGACCTGCTGGTCGTGCTGGGATACGCGGATCAGGGTGGCGTCGGCATCATCCAGTCTGCGGTTGATTCCGGGGCCTTCGACATGTTCGCCCTGGGCGACGGCATGTATGCCGACAGCCTGATTGCCGCGATCGGCGACGATCTGAACGGCACCATCGGATCAGTGCCCTGGTCGCAGGGCGAAGGCGCGGACAAGTTCGCCGCACTGACCGAGGCTGCAGGCGTCAATGGCGACAGCTCGTTCACGCGCGAAAGCTATGACGCCGGTGCGCTGATCGCGCTTGCAATGCAGGCCGGTGGCGAAGCCAGCCGCGAGGCCGTGGCCGCCAACCTGCTGGCCGTGGCCAACGCCCCGGGCGAGAAGATCTATCCCGGCGAATTGGCCAAGGGGCTGGAGATCCTGAAATCCGGCGGCCAGGTCGATTATGTCGGCGCGACCAATGTCGAGTTGATCGGCCCAGGCGAGGCTGCCGGCACCTACCGCGAATACGTGGTCGAGGGCGGCGAATATAAAACCGTCACGTTCCGCTGAGCGTTCGGGCCCCGGTTTCCACACCGGGGCCCTTTTGTTTCGCCCTGGCCCGCGTTTCCCCAAAATCGATGCCCAGTGATCGCCCCCGGCCTGCGGGATGGCGGGCGGGGCGAGATGCGGCGAAGCCGCAGGAGCGCCGTGCAGCCATCCAGGGACAGGCATGATCCGCGTTGATGACATCAACATGCATTTCGGCGGCATCCGCGCCGTCGATGGCGCGTCGCTGACAATCGAGGAAGGCTCGATCACCGGGCTGATCGGACCCAATGGCGCGGGCAAGACAACCCTGTTCAACGTCATCGCGGGACACCTGATACCGACCTCGGGCAAGGTCTTTTTGGCCGGCGAGAACATCACCGGCCTAACCCCGCACGAACTCTTTGCCAAGGGCCTGTTGCGGACCTTTCAGATCGCGCACGAGTTTTCGACCCTGACGGTGCGGGAAAACCTGATGATGGTCCCCGGCGGTCAGTCGGGCGAGGGGCTGTGGGATGCGTGGTTCCGGGGAGCGAAGGTCCGCGACGAAGAACGCGCCGTGCGGGCCCGCGCCGACGAGGTGATCGAGTTCCTGGAAATCTCGCATGTGGCTGACGAGCTGGCCGGGAACCTGTCGGGCGGCCAGAAAAAGCTGCTGGAGTTAGGGCGCACCATGATGGTCGATGCCCGCATCGTCTTTCTCGACGAGGTTGGCGCAGGCGTGAACCGGACGCTTCTGGGCACCATCGGTGACGCCATCGAGCGGCTGAACCGCGAGCGCGGCTATACCTTCTGCATGATTGAACACGACATGGATTTCATCACGCGCCTTTGCGATCCGGTGATCGTCATGGCCGAAGGTCAGGTTCTGACCCAGGGCACGGCGGCCGAGGTGAAATCGGACGAGCGCGTGATCGAGGCCTATCTTGGCACCGGATTGAAAAACAAGGCCCCGGCATGACAACAGGCACAAAACACCTTGTGGCGTTCTGCTGCGCGTTGGGGCTGGCCGCCCCGGCCATGGGCCGCGAGGCGGCAGAAACGGACGCCCCGTCGCGGCAGGGCGGCCTGACGGATGGGCCCTGCCCGCAGGTCAACGAGGCGATGTCGTTTTGCACCCAGGACACGGCCTGGACCCTGGGCCAGGGCAAAGACGGCACCATCGTCGGGCTGACCGAGGGGTTCGCGGTCCAGTTCCCGGTCTATCGGGGCATCCTGTCGCGCGGCGACCTGCGCGGCGCGATGATGGACGCGATGGGGGCCGAGTTGGACGATGCGTTCGAGATGGTGATGGCGCTGGACCGGCAAGAGACGCTGGGCTGCGCCGCAGGCCACACCGTCGTTCTGGGCGTGTCGAATGGCGAGCATCAGCTGGCCTTCTACGCCGGGTCCGAGTTCCAGATCGGGGATATGGACCTGCGGATCCTGACCTATCCCAAGGGGGTCCAGACGCTCGACGATCTGCGCGACGCCCACAAAACCGCGCTGGCCGCTGCCCGCATCGAAGGCGTCTGCGAGTGAGCGCCCCTGCCCCGTTCCTGATCGGCGAGGCGATGACCGGCGGCTATGGCGGGGCCGACATCCTGCATGACTGCACGATCAGCGTGGAACGCGGCCAGATCGCCGTCATTGTCGGGCCCAATGGCGCGGGCAAGTCCACGGCGATGAAGGCGGTCTTCGGTATGCTGCCCCTGCGTGAAGGCCGGGTGATGCTGGACGGGCAAGAGATCACCGGGCTGACCCCTCAGGACCGGGTCGCGCGCGGCATGGGGTTCGTGCCCCAGACCGCGAATGTCTTCACGTCGATGACCGTACGCGAAAACCTGGAAATGGGCGCCTACCTGCGCGAGGACGACTTCGAGGCCACGATCACGCAGGTCTTCAGCCTGTTCCCCATCCTGGCCGAAAAGGCGGCACAGCCCGCGGGGGAATTGTCCGGCGGCCAGCGCCAGCAGGTCGCCGTGGGCCGCGCGCTGATGACCCAACCCAAGGTCCTGATGCTGGACGAACCCACCGCCGGGGTCAGCCCGATCGTGATGGACGAACTCTTTGACAAGATCCTGGAAATCGCGGCCACCGGCATCGCCATCCTGATGGTGGAACAGAACGCCAAACAGGCGCTGAACATCGCAGACAAGGGCTTTGTCCTGGTCCAGGGCCGCAATCGCTTCACGGACACCGGCGACGCCCTGCTGGCCGACCCGGAGGTCAGGCGGAGTTTCTTGGGAGGGTAAGGTGAAATGCTGATTGCACTAGGTTGGTGGTTTGCTTGGCTATCGGTGATCTACGGCGTAACCGAAATCGGCTTTGCACTATATATTTCCGCAGGGGCCGTCGGCGTACCCGAGAATACCAGAACCGATGTGATCGCTTATTTCACGAATGAGGCCAAGAGCGGTTTACAGAATATCCTGGTAGGGCTCGTGCTTGGGACACTGGTAAGTATTAGCACATCCGCTTCCTTGATCTTGGAATTGCTGGAGCTTCGACAGGGCGAGGGTAAGTAGTGGACGCCTTAAACGCCATCGTCCTGTTGTCCAACTTCGTCCTGATCCCCGGGCTGGCCTATGGCGCGCAACTGGCGTTGGGGGCGTTGGGGGTAACGCTGGTCTATGCGGTTCTGCGGTTTTCCAACTTTGCCCATGGCGACACAATGGCCTTTGGTGCGATGTGCGTGATCCTGGTGACCTGGGGCCTGCAGGCGCTGGGCGTCAGCGCGGGGCCGTTGCCCACGGCGCTGCTGGCGCTGCCCTTTGGCATCCTGGGCGCGATTGTGCTGGCGCTGGTCTTTGATCGGTCGGTCTATCGGTTCTACCGGCAACGGCGCGCGGCCCCGGTGGTGTTCGTCATCGCCAGCGTCGGCGTGATGTTCATGACCAACGGGCTGGTGCGGCTGATCATCGGCCCCGACGACCAGCGCTTTGCCGATGGCGAGCGGTTCATCATCCGCGCGCGCGAGTTCCGCGAGATGACCGGGTTGGCCGAGGGGCTGGCCCTGCGCACCACGCAGGTGATCACGGTAGTTGTGGCGGTCATCGTGGTCATCGCGTTGTTTCGGTTCCTGAACCACTCGCGCATGGGCAAGGCGATGCGCGCCTATTCGGACAACGAGGACCTGGCACTGTTGTCCGGCATCAATCCCGATCGGGTGGTGTTCTGGACCTGGGTGATCGCAGCGGCGCTGGCGACTATTGCCGGCACGCTCTATGGTCTGGACAAATCCTTCAAACCCTTCACCTACTTCCAGTTGCTGCTGCCGATCTTTGCCAGCGCAATCGTGGGGGGCATCGGCAACCCGGTGGGCGCCATCGCGGGCGGGTTCGTGATCGCCTTTTCCGAGGTCACCGTCACCTACGCCTACAAGAAGTTCCTGGGCTATTTCGGGTGGGAGACCGATGGCCTGGTGCAACTCTTGTCCACGGACTACAAGTTCGCGGTCAGTTTCGTGATCCTTGTCGTGGTCCTGCTGTGGCGACCGACCGGCATCTTCCGGGGGCGCGTGATATGAGGACGCTGACGCTTTATGCCGCGATGGCGGCGGCCCTGATCGCCGTGGGGGTGTTCCAAAGCTGGAACGTGGCACTGGCCATCCTGAATTTGCAGCTGATCAGCGCGGTCATGGCACTGGGGGTGAACATTCAGTGGGGCTATGCGGGCCTGTTCAACGTGGGCATCATGGGATTTGCCGCGACCGGCGGCGTGGCGGCGGTTCTGGTCTCGACCCCGCCAGTGCGCGAGGCCTGGGCTGCGGGTGGCACAGGCATCGCCCTGGCGGGCCTGGCGCTGGCCGCAACGGTTGCGGCGATCTGGGCGGTGCGCCGCTACGTGCCTGTGTTTCGGGGCGCGGCCACGTTTCTGACAGTCATTGCGGGCTATGTCATGATCCGCGCGGCGTATGACCCTGCGGTGGGCGCGATCGAGGCGGTGGATCCGGCCAAGACCGGATACCTGGGCGGCCTTGGCCTGCCGATCATCCTGGCCTGGGGCGTCGGCGGGCTGCTGGCCGCAGGCGTTGCCTGGGTGATCGGGCGCATCACCCTGGGGCTGAGGTCGGACTATCTGGCGATTGCGACACTGGGCATTTCCGAGATCCTGATCGCGGTGATGAAGAACGAGGACTGGCTGACCCGGGGCGTCAAGAACGTCACCGGTCTGGATCGCCCCGTGCCATACGAGGTCGATCTGCAGGGGCAGGCCTGGTTCATCGACCTCGCAGCCACGGTCGGTATGGATCCGGCGGTGTTCTCGGGCATCTATGTCAAGGCGCTGTATGCCTGTCTGTTCGCCGCAGTGCTGCTGATCCTGTTTCTGCTGTCGCAGCGGGCGCTGAACTCTCCCTGGGGGCGGATGATGCGCGCGATCCGGGACAACCGGGACGCGGCCGAGGCGATGGGCAAGGATGTCACACGGCGGCACCTGCAGGTCTTTGTCCTGGGGTCAGCGGTCGTGGGGATCGCGGGGGCGATGCTGACCACACTGGACGGGCAGTTCACGCCGGGCACGTACAATCCGCTGCGCTATACGTTTCTGATCTGAGTCATGGTGATTGTGGGCGGATCGGGCAACAATGCGGGCGCGATCCTGGGCGGCTTTGTGATCTGGTTCGTCTGGGTTCAGGCCGAACCGGCGGGATTGTGGGTCATGGATCTGGTCACGGCGGGATTGGGCGAGGGTTCGGGTCTGCGCGCGCACCTGCTGGATGCGGCCCCGCATTTGCGACTGTTCCTGATGGGCCTGATCCTGCTGATCGTCCTGCGCTTCAGCCCCCGTGGCCTGATCCCCGAGCGTACTGGGTGATTGGCTAGGGTTTCGCCCCTCTTCGAGGATCGATCACGCCTCCCTAAAGGTCCCTGCCAGCCACCCTCTACCTCAGCAGGAGTATTTGTCTGAGCAAAGAGGGCCCTTAACACTTCGTAAAGGGCCCCTCTTTGCTCCCCAAAATACTCCGGAGCGCGAGGCAGCGCCTCGCCACCGCGACGCAGGCGCGGTTCATCAGGCGCGTGCCGCGCGCGCGGTCTCGGCCTTCAGTTGCAGAACCATCAACAGGCACGCCCCTGCCACCAGGGCCAGCATGACGCCGGACATCGGCAGAGCAGTCCCGTTGTAGAGTTTCGCCGAGACATATCCGCCCAGCGAGGAGACGCCGAGTTGCATCGATCCAAGCATCGCCGACGCGCTGCCCTGGGGCTGATCCGCCACGTGGTTGAGCACAATGATCGGACCGGCCGCCAGCACAAAGGCAAGCCCCATGGCATAGACGCCCATACACATCAGTACGGTCCAGATCATCGGACCCAGGACCAGAAACTGCATGACCAGCGCCACCATCGCGACCAGCATCACGGCCATGGCGATCCGCAGCAGCCGGTCTATGGGGATCTTGTCCTTAACCTGGCTGGCTGCAAGGTTGCCCAGAATAAAGCAGCCGATGATGACCAGGTTCGTCAGGCCGTAGTGCTGGGTCTTGAGCCCAAGCAGATCGATCATGACCACCGGCGCGGTCGTGACGTAGGCAAAATAGGCCGCGAACGCCAGCGAGACCGCAAGGCCGGTGCGCAAGAAATCCGGCGTCGCAAGCAGTCGAGCATAGGACCCCAACGCCTGCCCAAGGTGCAGTTTGTGCGGTGTCTCGAGGGACTCAGGCACAAATTTCCAGACCAGGGCAGACATGGTGATTGCCAGCAGGGCGACGAAAACATACCCCGCCTGCCATCCGAACCAGACATGCAGGTATCCACCCAGAAGCGGACCCATCGCCGGCGCGATCCCAAGCGCCATTCCATAAAGCGCCATGACCCCCAGCGCCCGCTCACCCCCGTAAAGCTCGCGGATCAGCAGGACAATTACGACCGACGGCACGGACGAAAACAGTCCCTGCAGAAACCGCCCTCCCAGCAACCAGTGGATCGTTCCGGCAAAGGCACACAGAAGCGACGCGGCGGTGAACAGGCCAAAGGCCATCAGCAGGATCCGCTTGCGCCCGATGGCATCGGCAACAGGCCCATGGATCAGCTGCGCAAGCGCATAAGCAAGCAGATTGACGCTGACCGTCATCTGGGCCAGCCGAACGTCGCCCCCCAATACATCCGGATAGTCGGGCACAGACGGGGTTATGACGTCTGTCGAGAGGACGCTAACTGCGGTACACCCCGCGAGGATGAATGGCACCGCCCTGTGAAGGCTGGGTGCCGCGCTGTCTTTTGGCATCTAGGCCCTAGGAAATTTCCTGCAGGTAACCTGTAGCGGCGAAACCGGCATTGTTATTGTCTTGCCAGTGGCGACTGTCGAAATCGTTGAAGGCCGAGGGATGAATAAACTCATCCCGGAACCAGGGAAACTTACTGGCGTCGAAATTCGTAATCAGCCAATCGATCATCGTGGCCACGCGCGGCGTGCGACGCGCATCCGGATGATAGGTCATCCAGATGTCCATCCGGTGATGGATGCCAATGTCGATCGGAACGAGGTCCTTGAACAGCGCCGAGGCAAACGTCGGCAGACCGCCGATGCCGGCACCGCGCTCGACCGCGTAGAAGTGCGCGGCCGACGAATTGGTGCGGATGCCCACGACGCCCTCGATATCCTCGATGCCCAGATAGCGGGGCCAGGCACCTTCGTCGAGCTGCGCACCGACCTGATCGACCAGGCGGTGGTCCAGCATCTCGGACCGGTTCTGCGGGGTGCCGTAGACATCGACATAGCGGGTCGAGGCGTAGGGATAGACATGGATCGAGCCCAAGCGGCGGCGCATCACATGCGGGTTCGTGGGTTCCTCGAACTGGATGGCGACATCTGCCTCCATCCGGCTGACATCGACCGGCGCCTCTGAGGATTTCAGGTCGATGACCATCATCGGATTGCCGCGCTGGAACCCGATCAGTCGGGGCATCAGCCAGAACGATCCGATCCCTTCGGTGGCCGAGATCTTGACGATACCGCGCTTGTTGGGATCGAAGGTTTCGATCCGGCGCTGGAAGTCGAATGCGCCCTGTTCGATCTGGTTGGCCGAGCTAACCAAACGTGAACCTTCACGTGTTAGCTGTACCCCGTTGGGGAGTCGATCAAACAGGGTGAAGCCAAGCTCGGCTTCGAGGGCGGAAATGCGACGAACAACGGTGGATGACGTGAGGCCGAGTTTCTTGGCCGCAGCACGAAAAGACAGCGCGCGCGCGCACGCGAGAAACACTTTCAAGTCGTCCCAGGACGGATCAGGTACTGTCTTTTTCATGGCCCCACAATCGTTCCGCTGCCAACCCGCTGCATAAACGCATCGGCCCGATGCCGATTCTACGCCCTGCCAAGATGCCAGCGCCGCGATAACTTTTCCACTCAAAAGTGTGTAAGCGGCGAAAGAAAGGCGGAATTTAGACGTTTCGACGTCAGGGGATTTGTGGGGAATATGAAGCACATCACGAGAGAATTTGATCTGTTGGATCCAATTCCGGCCGCAAGCCGGATTGTGATTGATCGTGCTTCTTCTGCACAACTTGCAGAAATTTATCCACGGATCGCTGCCGCTTTGATGCAGCACATGGCAACACTGGACACATGCCAAAGTATACTCCGCCGTCACAATGACAACATCTGGGCGATTATCGACCGGCGCGAGGACCGTCTGATCGGTCTTTACGCGATGGCGATGCTGTCACCCGAAGGACACGCCGCGTTGCTGGCAGGCAACTTCGAGGCGCACGACCCGCGACTGAGCCATGTCGCGGCATTGGGCGAAAAAGTGGCAGGCATCTACAAATGGGGCGTTTTTGCGCCCGGGATCGCAGCTGCCGCGATTCCCCTGATTTCCGAGCGACTCAGGACGCCGGACTACCGAAATCTTGATCTTTTCGGCAACGGGTCCACACCCCGCGGCCGGAAAATCATGGAATCCGTGGGCTTTCAGAAAGTGGCCAACCCGCGGACACCGCGGCTCTACAGGTATGAGCGCCTGGCGAACCGCACACCACTCCCCCGAAGTCTGGCCGACTTCGACCTCTAAAGACCAAATAACCCCCCAATAACGGAGAAAACAAATGCCCGATGGCCAAATGACCTTCAAACATCGCGATGTGGGCAGCGGTGGACCAGCGCGCAAACGCGAGCTGAGCGTGACCACAGCGAAGACAATCGAGGACATTATGCGCGTGACGACAATCCGCGCGGCGGTCTACATGGCCGAGCAGGAATGCCCTTACGAGGAAGAATTCGACGGCAACGATTTTTGTGCCACGCATCTGATCGGGTGGGTCGATGGCGAGCCGGTTGCCTGTATGCGACTGCGGTACTTTGGCGGATTTGCCAAGATGGAACGGGTGGCGGTCAAGGGACCGTACCGCAAGACCAAGATTGCATTCAAGATGATCCGCGCGGGCATCGAACATTGCGCCCGCAAAGGGTTCACCAAGATCATCGGCCACGCACGCGACGAGCTGATCCCGTTGTATCGGCTGTTCGGATTCTATGTGCCCGAAAACGCCCGCAGCCTGGTCTTCTCGGACTATTCGTACACCGAGATGGTGCGCGACGTCGAACTGCCCGAGAACGCGATCACACTGGAATACGATCCTTATGCGATCATCCGGCCCGAGGGTGACTGGGATCGTCCTGGCGTGCTGGAAGATTCCGTGGAACGGGCGCCAACCGACGCGGGCTATGCGCTGGCTGCTGAGTAAACCGAAACTGGGCTGTTTGGGAAACTGAACAGGAGGGGACTCGATTGGGAATTGTTGTGCGACCGGCAGTCGGCGTATTCCGCCGAACATTGCCGATGATCATCGTTTTCGGAGCATACCGTCGGTACGAGATCGACGCGCCGCTGAGCGATACCGAGCTGGACACCATTACGGGGGTTGTGGATCTGGCCAGACGGTTTCACTCGCCGCTCGCCTTCTCGCGCGCGGTATCAAACGAAACGGCCAGCCAGGCAGGTGTGTGGCTGCCTGGCTGCCGCCCCAAGGTCACCGATCGGGTATTCGATCACGAACCGGGATCGGCGTTTGCCAACGCCGAATTCTCGGGGGTTCTGAACACCATAACGCAGAGGGGGTTCTGCGTTACGGGTCCGGAAAACGATTCGTCCCTATCGGCGACCTTGGCGGACCTGAAGGCCCAGAACCGGGAGGTCGAGGTGATCACTCGTCCTGGCCTGCTGCAAAAATGCAGCACCCCTTTGGAGGACTGGTCCGATACCGCCCAGAATGCAACAAACTGTAACCACCTTTCGACGGTATCGGTTCAAGCAAGGAGAAGATCGCTTCGGTTAGTCAATGTAATGGGGTGATATAATTCATGGTCTTAATGAGTAAGAAGGATAAAGACACAATCATTAGAATGCTGACCTATGTAAAAGACGAACTTGAGAAGAATGGTCTTGATGATGAAGCAAATTTTGTGACTATGGCCATTCATGGTACCAGAAAGAATCTGGTTACAGCGGTTAGCAAAACTAAAGATTTGAGCTAATTTTTACTGTTTGCCGCGCCGGTTTTGACTTTTCCAGACGCGATGCAATTTTGCACATTCTAGCGCGACCCTTCGAATTCGATATAGTCAAATCAGGCTCTGGAATAGTTCCGGACAGGTCATAGACGCGAACGCAGCGATGCGCGCGACGTGGCATGTTGGGGCAAATGCCGGGGCTGGTGGGTCGCAGGCGCATCACTTTTGAAGCACTCCCTGGGATCCGCCGAAGCAGGACCGGTCTTGCGCGTTCGCGTAACGAGTACTGTGGGGGTACAGGTTCCGGTTCGAAACGTGGATGAAGGAGTCTGGCATTTGTCGCCCAGGGGCTCTCGGCGAGCACTCAGGCGGGAACAGATCGGAAGCGAGCCGTGGGGGCTCTTAGACACGCTTCCATCTGATGCGGACATAAAGGCGTTCTACCCCATAGCTGTGGGGGCTTTTGGGGACGGGACGCCACGGACCGTTGTGTATGGAGCCTAGCGTTGCGTCGCTCCGTGTGTAGCAAGTAGCTGGGTAAGTCCGGACATCATCTACTACTATCACTCGAGACCCATAGGCCGGGCCTTCGCATCGAAGGTCCGGCCTTTTCCTTCCGGGCCGCCGCGGCGCACGCGCCTTCCCCAGACCCTAAATTGGATATTTCTGGTCTTATCCCGAAAGACGCGTAGTATGGGGTCAGACAATGCTTTGCGGTAAAGGTCTGAACGTGGGACGCCCTGCTGATAGCGGGGGCCGAACTATAGCCCCTGGAGACTCTGAATATACGGATCTTCGGTCTCTCAGAATTCAGCGAATTCTGCAAAGTGGGATTGTGCCGACGCTTATCCCAACAGACGCGCAGGCCCCCGGTTCGCCGCAGGCCTCAGGCGGTCAGGCAGATGCCTTGGTTGTTCTGGCGCTGCAGGGTCGCGAGGATCAAGCCCGGAACGAGTTGTCCGAATTGCACAGCGCGGGCATGAAATTCGAAACGATCAACCTTGGGCTGCTGGCGCCGGCTGCGCAGCGCCTGGGGGCCCTGTGGGAAGACGATCGGGCCAGTTTTGTGGATGTCACCATCGCCATGGGCACCTTGCAGCGGCTGATGCAGTTCACGTCGCTGGATCTGGACATGATCAAGCCCCGCACAGGGAAACCGCCCGCAATCCTGGTGTTTCCCGAACCCGGTGCACAGCACAGCTTTGGCGCACGAATGGCCGCAGCCTTTTTCCGCCATGCGGGATGGGAGGCAGTGATCCAGCCAGATGGAAACCTCGAAGAACTCAGCCGGATCGTTGCATCCCGGTACCTGGATGTTCTGGGGATCTCGCTGGGCCGGTCGGAACAGGTCAGAGCGGTCAAACATCTGATCCGGCGCCTTCGTGTGGCGTCGAAGAACCCTAACGTTCTGGTCATCGCAGGCGGTTGGGCCCTGGCACAGGATCCGCAGTTGATGGACGCGATCGGTGCAGATGCCGCTGTCGTTGCGCTGGTGGATGCGGCCGAGCGGACCGAGGCGCTGCTGGCTAGCAAGACGACCCCGGACTGATTGCCGCGCTTGGATTTCGCGGCCACCCGCCTAGTGTTGATGCACAACATACTGGCGCGGGTCGTGATGCTAAGGCTGGCAGATATAAACAAATCGTATGGTGACACGCGCATTCTGAATGGCGTCTCGCTAAGTCTCGAGCCAGCCGGAACCCTGGCATTGGTCGGAGAGTCCGGCAGCGGCAAAAGCACCATCCTGCATCTAGCCGCCGGTCTGGATCACCCCGACAGCGGCGTGGTCGAGGTCGACGGCACCGACATCTCGGCGCTGGACGATGCCGGGCGGGCGGCGCTGCGCCGCGACCGGCTGGGCATTGTGTTCCAGCAATTCAATCTGGTGCAGAGCCTGACGGTGCGGGACAACATCGCCCTGCAAGCGCGACTGGCGGGGCGTCACGATCCGCAGTTTGACGCATACCTGATGGACCGGCTGGGCGTCGTGGGGCTGGGCCACCGCTATCCCGAACAGTTGTCGGGCGGGCAGCAGCAGCGGGTGGCGATTGCGCGGTCAATGGCGGCCCGGCCGCCGATCATCCTGGCGGACGAGCCCACGGGCAACCTGGACGAGGCGACCGGTGACCGGGTCCTGGACCTGATGCTCGATCTGGTGTCCGAGCTGGGCACGGCCCTGATCCTGGTGACCCACTCGGCCAAGCTGGCGGCCCGGCTGGATCGGGTCGAGCGTCTCAGCGGCGGTCGTCTGGAATGACCCGGCGGATGTGGATCCTGCGCGTCCTGTCTGGCCACTGGCGGCGGAACCCGCTGCAACTGGCGGCCCTGGTGGCCGGACTGGCGGTCGCGACCGCGCTGTGGTCCGGGGTGCAGGCGCTGAACCATCAGGCCCGCGAAAGCTATGATCGCGCAGCGGCAGTGCTGGGCGGGGATCGGTTCGACGTGCTGGTCCCGGCCCGCGGAAACCGGATCGCGGCGCAGGACTACATCGCCCTGCGCGGGGCTGGCTGGCGGGTATCGCCGGTGCTGGACGGTAGCATGGTCCGAAATGACACCAGGGTGCGGGTGCTGGGTATTGACCCGCTGAC